>NZ_DBHIUF010000026.1:0-19248 GCF_057272915.1 Gemella sp. | reverse complement strand
ATAAATTTAAATACGGCTGATATTTATTATCAACCGTATTTATTATAGACCCATTATTTTTTTACACTTTAATTATATTGGATATTTGTCTTTTTGTATATAAAAATAGAAATCCGGGGCTGGAATTTTTCCATGCCCCGGATTTAGTATACAACCATAAATTTTGGAGGACTATTGCCTTTTTATTGAAGGGATTTTAAGTGGGTAACCTAATTGAATTAAATAGATTTGCAACATTTATAACAACTAAAAACGCAGTTAGGGAGTGACTCAAAAATCGTGATTTCGTAGAAATCGATTTTGGCGAGTCACCCCCGCAAAGTTTATTAGATATCTAAAAAGCTTTTATAAAGCGAATTTAGATATCAATAAACCACTGCGTCTATGAGTCCTCATATACACTTTGTTAAAATTTAGGACTTTTGGACCAGCCCCTATCTGTAATAGCAGTTAGAACTAATAATCTTTTCCTCACTTTGTTCGTTAAGACTAAAGTTCTTGTTGCATACGCTGTACATAAGAATTATGTCGTCGTTATACTCCTAATAACTCAAATGTACACCGCATTATTCCCACTCAATATGTTCAGTGATGTCATTTTGTATAAATGGCATAAAATCAAGGTTTTTATTATCGGATTTTTTGCAAGCATATTGCAAGCACAAAGCTATATAATCATTTAATAAAATTCAATTGAACCTGTATCCAAAACGGGAGATTATTATAATGTTGTTTAATTATTTCTCTTATGTTTTCTTCTGACAATTCGTTTTTTTCGTTTTCTTTAAAATCCAGAAAAATTTTTTCAAATAAATAAAGTGATGTTTCACGCGGAATTCCCATTTCAATCATCAATCTTGCAATATTATTTATTGCACCTAATTGCATACAAACCAAAAAACAACTCTCTGGATTTTTTATATCATATATAGGCTTTAATAACAAAGGAATATTAAAAGATATTGTTTGTTGCAATAACTCTATCGTTTCATCAATTTTTTCTGTACCACTATCCCCTTTGTATCTATCATTATTAAATATATCATACAACTTCATTCCGTTGGCCCAATCTAATCCAAGTGAAACCATTATACTTCTTGATTGTCCATTCCGATATAAAGATGGGATATATTTATTATACATAAATGCTGTTTCTTCTTTATCTCTAAGCCATTTGAGTATCTTATTTAGTTTGTTTTTCGCACCTTTTTCAAATGGAGTTTTAGGCACAATCAAGTCAAAATCCGTATAAATTTTTTCTAGAACAAATGGATCCCAATATCGATTTTTATAACATACTTCTTTTGGTATAGTTAAGTTTTCAAGTTTTAGGATTATTGCAGCTATCTGTTTTTGTGTAAGTTTTATTCCTACATTATCCATTCTATATTTTGAATCTTTTCCATACCTTAAAATTGACTGTCTTATGTACGATATTATATATCCATATTTTTTCATGGTTTCATCCACAACTTTGTCATTCTTAAGAGCATCTTCAATTTCCCACTTATACTCTTGAAATCTTTGTTCATAACCAGTCAATAACTCTTTACTTTCATCTTCAAATAATTCTAATTGCTCATAACCTTGTGTTTCTGCGAATGAATCCTCATCCATTACAAAAGTTCTTCCCACGTAATCTTTTAATAATCTTCCCGCCCTGCCACGAAGATTAGCCATTTCATAATTCGTTAATTCTACTGCTTCCGAAGTCTTATTAATATATAAATGAGGGTTCCTAATAAATATATTTTGTGCAGGCAAATTTACTCCTTGAAGTAGCGTAGTAGTGCATATAACATTAGATACATTTTTATTCGCTATAGCCACCTCCAAAGTTCTTCTCACATGCATAGGTAATTTTCCATGGTGATATGCAACACCTTTCATAAGTGTTTCACATAAAGAATAATTTTCACTTACAGAACTTCGATAATATTCTACTAAGTCTAAATTGCATTGTGTTACAGGAAACTCTAACGCAACAGCTATTTTTCTCGCAGTGGATGATGTCGGTGCAAAAATAATATTTTGTGAATCCCTGCCAATTTTATTCACAATACAACTCAAATATTCCAAATAATCATTAGTATATACTTTCTTGCCATAACACTTTATAATATTAGTATTTTCAATCCCTATTACTAATGGCTTTTTAGTAATAGTACAGTACTGTTTTAAAAAATATCTTTTATCTTTTTTCTTAATACTATAAGTCAAATTTAAAACCGGGCTAATATTCGTCGTATGATCAATAGTCTCAATACCAAAAATACTCTCTCCTACTTTATCAATTTTTTCTATCCTAGGACCAGAAATAATAATTTGATCAACATTATCTTTGTACCTAAATTCTACTAATGTATCGAATAATATTTTCGCTCTTTGATCTGAGTCTTCTTCAATCCTCTCTATATTTTGAATCTCATCTGCCACAAGTATCAGTTTTTTAGAAAACGCCTCATCAAAATTATCAAATGCTGCAATAGCTTTTTCTTGTGTCATTACATAGATATTCTTTCTATCTTTTACTTGTTTTTCATCAAAAGAATTAGTAATCCAGTAATTCTCAACACCATTAGCTTTTAATTCACGATTAAAGTCTTCCATTACTTGGTTGAGTAGACTCAAAGTAGGAACGATGTATATAATGTCAATATTCTCAGTTCGCAATCTATTTACTATTTTTAATAGAATTACAAATGATTTTCCTGCAGAAGTCGGTGCAGAAATCCCCAAAATCTTATCATTATCCATGCTATCCCAAATTTTCTTTTGAAAATTTGTTAGTAAATACTTCCGACTACCTATATTAACCTCATTATTTAACTGATTTATTGTTGCTGTTATCTCATCAATATAACTATCTAATACAGTAAATTCACAAGTAGCTCTATCAAAATTCTCATCACATATAATAGCTGAGGTTGGATAACCTATTCTGGATAAAAATTTTACGATGATTTTTCTCAAATCATATTCTTCAAAATTAATATGTTCCCACATTAGACCAATAACAGTAATAATATAATTAACATCGGGAGAAGCAACCATAATAGATTCATAGTCTAGGCATCTAATAGATTTGTATATTAATGTTTCATTATAGCTAACTACTCTATCGGCATTTATCAGTCCCATTTTATACGCAATTGAAGTAAATTCAACATTTAACCATTGCTCAAGAATATTGTTCTTTAGTTGCTTCATGAAGCAAAGCCCTCCTTCCTCTATATTAGTTTCTGAAATTTTTCAGCTAGTTCCTTTAAATCCCAAACAGGAAATACTATATAAGTAATTCTCGACAATATTGGATTTTTACTAATATCAATCTTATTATTGTCATAATTTCTATATCTTTCTTCGATTAATTTTTCAATATCATTTCTAATGGTAGCCTCATCTATTTTATTGATTTTGGATAACTCATTATAAGTCACTATACTTACCAGCTGAATTTCTACAGGCTTCAATGTATTATTTAGATATTTTTCAGCAATTTTATTCATCTCAGCATCTAAAAAATCTTCATGTACATATAAACCCACCTCTGCTCTATGTTTATTATATGTATTTAATATGCTATCTATAGCGTCAGAAAACGCTTCATTAAATTTATATTTAGATGTATATGTTTTTGCTTCTCCTAGTATGATTATATTTTTGCCATTTTTTATTTTAAAATGTATTGCATCCGCTCCAAATCTTTCATGATCAGATGATGTTGCTATATTCATTTTTCTAAGCAAAGGAACTGCTTTCATACATTTTTGGATGAAATGATATAACAGCAATTCTCCCATTTGACCTTGTATTAAAATATTTTCACTATTTTTATTAGCTCTAAATTTATTTTTAGCTTTTCTTCCAATATGTTGCGAAGCTGCCGCCTCAGATTTACCATTTTTAACTAACTTTCCCTTAATTTCTTTATATTTTTCCGAACTATAAATCCAATCAACAATAGTGTCAGATAGTTCTTCAACAAAGTTATCTCTAAGCTCTTGTATATCTTGATATTCTATATATGCACCAATATGTTCTTTGTTATTTGGAAGAATATCATATTGTTTGACAACTACGCCAATCATATTGAATAAAGAATCATTTTTTATTAACCGTTTTAATACGTCTTTTTCTTCCAAAATTAACATCCTCCATTAATAAGTACATAAAGATTTATACCTTATATTCTTCAGTAGCCTCTTTTATCATCCCATCATGCCAATCTACCGTTTCTAATGGCATTTCATGGTACTTATCAAATACTTCATATAGATACTTATATTTAACTTTTTTTTCAATTATCTTCTTAAGAGAATCTGTATCCATTGAAATAATCTTCATACCTGTGATAGTTTCTTCATCTCTGGTATATGGAATTATTTTTCTATACCTAAAATCTGAAATCACATTTTTATCTAAGTATGTGCTGACAAACAAACTGTAATCGAACGGGTTATTAAATCTAATTCTATAATCTCCTAAATGCCTTGAAACAGGCTCCATTTCCATTCTTCTTTGATTCGAGCCATCTGCAAGTGTTGCTTCAAGTAGTAGCGAATGCTTTGGATAAGAAGTACATGCCTCATATTCATATATAATATCTGCATATCCTCCGGCTGCGTGTGTCTTAGGTAATAAATTTGCTTCTAATGATAATTTCATGAAATCTAAAATATTTCCTTGTCTTTCGCTCACCTTGTACCATATAATACCTAAAATATATTCAAAAATAGTAGGTATTGCCGCTTCATCTGTAACAAGTTCTTCAATTCTCTTATCATCACGTTTTTCAAAACAATTTAGCAACTCTACAAGAGCAGAATCATTAAATTTCTTATCAATTAATATATTGAATCTTCTATATCTTTCATCATTTACGTAAGTTGCTGCTTGTTCCGGACTCTTTATGGCGATTCCTAAATCTTTACTTAATGCAGCATACACTTTGCTCATGTCTAATTCGAAAGCTCTTGATATAGTTTCTAAAGGAACATCTACACTGAGATTATCATCTTTACTAAAAGTTTCTTTATACAGAACATCAATAATTTCTTTAAAATAGTATTTTGGAATCATGTCCAACTTAACCATGCGATCTTCAAAGATTAGTGTATCTGTAACATTGAAATATCTTCTATTTAAATCAAAATAATCAGATAAGGTTGCCATTGCCTTAAAAACATGTAAGTATTTGAAAAATATCTCTTTTAATTCTTTTTCATTTGCACAGTTTAAAAATGGGCATTGATTATTAATTGAAGTTTCCCCATTCTTCCTTATAACTCCAATATTTGTAGTTCTGAAAATTAAATTTCTCCACAATATTCCGGGCTTTTGATTTATATTCTTTGCAGAATTCAGTAGCAATTCATAATCGCTTTTACCCTCAAGGAATATACTCTTTATAGACTGATATAATTTATAATATGGTTTATCATAATTTCTACTTTTGCGATTCATTCCAATTAAACATATCAAGTTTTCATCAACATCCGAAGTAATAAATTTTTCTTGTGCAAATTTATAGTTGTCCATTTGCATAAGTCTTTTGTAAATTATTTCTTCAAGATTGATTTGCTCTTCTCGATATAATTTTATATCCGAAATAATTTGCTTTGTGCTTTCGTCATCTCTAATTAGCGGAATAAAATAAGTAAATTCCTCGTAGCTTAAAAATTCAAGTTCAGTAAGACATTTTACAACCGCAATAAATGGTCTAACTATCTTCCCACTTACATCTATACTTGTTTTTAGTAGCTGTTTCAGGTATACAAAACTATCTCTATTAATATTAAATGCATTATTAGTTTCAAAAATTCCGCTACTTGTTATTTTAAGTAACTCTCTTCCTGCTTCTGTAATCAATCTATCCTCTGTGATTAGACCAATATCAACTAAACCAGATGTTTTTTCTCTGGCATCTTTATCCTTCCTTTTCGCATCACCTGTTAAGAAGGCTTTGCTTTTCATGAAGTTATAATATTTTTCTTGCAATTCATTATTCCAATTCCAACTTGATTTTTTTATAACTTCATTATAAAACTCATCAAGAAGCAGCAATTGTGCCTCAATTTTTAAATTTAATTTTGCCGTTCTAAAGCTTGTAGTTCCTATAACCCAACAAAAACTTTGATATGGAATGTTTATATTAGCCATCTACTCATTCCTCCAATCCACAGAATAATTAGTAATTAAAACTTCTTTAGATATACTGTTTTTATCTTTTCTATGATAATTACTGTTTGAATAACTTTTATTTAAATAATTGCAATAATATCCTTTACTTTTAATCCAATTATACAAAATATCATTTCTTTTATTTTTACTCTCTAAAACATTAGACAACGCAAAATTAAAACCTTTTCCATTAGCTTGATCTAAAAATTCAAGCAAAGCTTTTTCATCTAAGTCAGTCCACATTCCACTTTCGTTATATGTTGCATTTGTAATTAAATAAGGAGGATCACAATAAATAAAAGTCTCCTGAGAAAAATCATCTAATGAAATATCCCTAAAATCCTTTTTCAAAAACTGAATGTCCTTGCTTTTCAATTCCTCGGAAAATAACACAAGTTTACTTCTCATCTTAGAATTGAAATCTCTCTTCCCAACAGGAAGATTAAACAGACCTTTTCGATTAAAGCGAATTTGATTATTAAAAGAGAAAACCATCAATACATATAACATTGAATAATCTGTTTCTCCTGCAATGACCTTAGTATTAAAATCATCTCTTAGCTTAAGAAATCTTTCCTTATTGTATACGGCTAATCCTTTACTACTATTACAATCATAATAGGAGTAACCATATAACGCTGTATTGGATAAATGATATTCATCAATAATATTATCTATTTGCTTTAATAAAACATCAGTATCAGTGTCTTTGATAAATTTAATTAAATCTATTAGTTTTTCATTTGAATCATTAAAAATAACTTTTGAGGAATAGGAATTTATCCCAACATTCCCTCCTCCGGCAAACAAATCTAAAAATACTTCCTTTTCAGCAAATAAAGGTTTCAGCTGTTCTAACAATTTAAATTTTCCGCCCGTATAATTAAACGGGCAAGGTACATTCATTTTCTTTTTTTCTTCGCTAAATACTTCACATAAAAATAGTCTTTCTTTATTATCTTTTATATCTGATTTTCCAGTTGAAAAACTCTTGTAGTTTGATTCAAATATAGTAACTTTTCCCTTTTTACTAAGAATTCTCATAATATCTTCATCTGAAATTTTCGCATTCGACCTATCATTTCCCTTGTTAGACATATTGTTATATGAAAGTAATATATACTTTGTATCAGCCTTTTCAATAAGTTCTTCAAATACTCTTGTAGCCGTTATCATGCAGTAATCACTTTTAAGTGAAGTCCTATCCATCTTCCTTGCAACCCCATAAACTTCAGGTTTTTCCCATCTTGCCACATTTTCAAGTAAATGATATGCATCACAATACTGCCTTGAATTATATGGAGGATCTAAATACAACAAATCACCCTTAATACTTTTAATAAGTTTATTGGCATCTAAGTTATAACAAATATTATTAGAATTTACCATTTCATCAGGTAATAAAACATTCAATACTAATTTTTTCTCAAAATCAACATTTTTTCTATATGCGTCGTAGTGACCAACTGTGTTTGCAATCTTATCCATTGCATATAGAAGTGAGGTAATCAATATTGCATATTCCTTAAAATTTATTTCTTTATTTTTATACTTTGCTTCTATATCTTCTCTTATATATCCTATCTTGCTACAATCATCAGCAGAAAAGAATGTATCTGCAAAATTTTCTCTCATGTAATTATTTTCTTTTGTTTTAATTTGATTATAGTCGTATATAAGCTCAATTATCTTTTTGCTTGAATATCTTTCATATCCAAACCATGCATAATTGGAAATATAATTACTATACAATAAATCATTTGTGATAAGCATTTTATCCTTAAAAGTATTCGCAACAGCACCAGTTCCACTAAATATGTCAATAACAATATTTACACCTTTACAATTTTCATCAACTGTTTTTCTTATAAAATCAGAAAGAGAATATTTATTTCCTAAATATCGTCTATTGTTTATGAATGACTGCTTTAATCCTAATTTAGATATTAAAAAATCTGTGTCATCCTTATCCTGTAAACCATCTATATGCAAAAATCTTTTTATAATTTCAACTGTATTTTTATCCCAAAAGTACCTTCCTGTATCACTTCTCGGAATTAAAATATTTTCTTTATTTATTAATTTATATAAATATGACCTAGAAATATCTAACTCTTTTATTACATCAGTAACATTAAGACTTGCCATCTTTATTCCTCCTTGCCACATTTTAATCTATTTAGTAGACATTATAGCATATTTCACCCATTTTTTCTATATTTTTATTGAAAAATCAGATGCTAATTGCATCAAAAAACGGAGAACATCATTTATAATACTCTCCGTGTATAGCTATAGCTCCATATCGTTACTCATACTATGACTCTGCTCAATTGTTTTATCTATTTTCCTTTTATGTTTCTTAATTATTCCAATAACGGATTCCTTTTTCTCCTCCGTTTTAGTCCTTCCAAGATAATCATTAATTTTAACTTTTAGATGTTCCAATTCCTCATACTGTGCTGATAATGGATTATGTTTCTTGATTATCTTCTCTTGTTTAACTTGTAAATCCTTAGAATACTTATTTAACTTTTGAAAAAGGTTTTTACTGGGTTTGCTTGTAAATATCAATCTAAATATGTCAAAAAAATTCAAAATAAAAATGTACATTTTATTCATCTGCCTTTTGGAAAAAATCTTTAAGTCTATAATAATTTCCAGTTATTTTAGCTACATGTGAATGGTGCAGTAATCTGTCAACTATTGCACTAGCGATTAATGAATCACCAAATATACCATCCCACTGTGAAAAATTTATATTTGTAGTTATTATAGTGCTATGTTTTTCGTAACGTTTATCTATTAATTGGAAGAACAATTTAGATTCCTCTTTGGTTATTGGAAGATATCCTAATTCATCTATTATTAATAATTTATAACCACAAAACTTCTTTAATCTTTCTTCTAGTCTTCCTTCTAACTGAGCTTTTTTTAATATTTCTATCAGACATGCACATTTAATAAAGTATGTGGATTTCCTATTTTGAGCTGCGGTTACTCCTATAGAAATAGCTAAGTGTGTTTTCCCAACACTGCTATTTCCATAGAATACTATATTCTATTTCTTATTTATGAATCTCAATGAAGTGAAATCATATATTTGTTGTTTATTTATCGATTCTTGAAAGTCAAAGTCAAACTTCGATAAAGTTTTTACACTAGGAAATCCTGCTACTTTCACAGAATGTTGAATAAGATTTTGTTTTTTCTTTTCTACTTGTGCTTGTGTAAAGTACAGAAAACCGTCTATTACCTAGGCTAAGATGGTTATAAACTAATTAATTCTAGAGCCACCATCTTTTAAGTTAATCGTTTATTTTTCAAAGTCAAAGACTGAAGAAAAATATTACGAATAATTTATACTACGACTGCTATAATTTCTACGAGTGTAGTTAGTTAAGAAATTATAGTAAAGTCAGTGCAAACGGCTCCCTCTTTTATACTTTATATTTTAGAATAAATAAAATAGAGAAGCAACAGATTTTAGTAAAGTACATTATTGATACTAGGTAATTACTATATAGAGTTTCTAAATAATATATATCAGGCTGTTGACAAATGCAGAAACTGCATGAGTCAGCAGCCTATTTTAATGAGAAAAAGTGCTAAAAATGTTATAATATAAGTATATAGAGGGGGTTTTTAGTATGTTTAATAAAAAAGAAAATATCAAAGATGAAATAATATTAATGACGTTATCAGAATTAGTTCCTACAAATCACTTTTTAAGAAAAGTAGCCAAAGCGATTGATTTTAAATTTATTTATGATTTGACAGAAGAATACTATAGCCATACATCAGGAAGAAATTGTTTAGACCCTGTAGTATTATTCAAATTAGTGTTTTTAAAAGATTTCTATGGAATAAAATCTATGAGAGAAACAATAAAAAGAATAGAAACAGATGCTGCATTTAGATGGTTTTTAGGGATACCATTTTCTAAACCAGTTCCACATTATTCTACATTTTCACAAAACTATATTCGACGATTCCAAGGAACTGATATATTTGAACAAATATTTATAAATATAGTGAATCAAGCTATTGATAAAAAATTAGTAGGCGGAACAGAGTTTTTTACTGATTCAACGCACATTAAAGCTAACGCAAACAAAAAGAAATACAAAATTGAAATTACCACAAAAGTAAAAGAAAGAAAATTAGACTTAGAAAAAGAAATAAATGAAGAGAGAGAAAAAATAGGAAAAAAGCCTTTTAAGTATGAAGAAAAAGAAGAACTAAAAAGACAACGAATTAACACTACTGATTCAGATAGTGGTTATTATCACAGAGATCATAAAGAAGAAGGTTTTATGTATTTAGACCATAGAACAGTAGACGGGAAGAAGAATAATATTATTATAGACTGCCATATAACTCCAGGTAACGTTCATGATAGTGGTCCGTATATAGATAGATTAAATCAGATAGAAAAAAACTTTGGATTAATCCCTGGTAAAGTTGCGTTAGATAGCGGATATTATTCTCTAGACATACTAAAACAGTTAGATAAAAAAAATATATTTTCAGTAATAGGATATAGAAGATTCTCAAGATCAAAAGATAACAAATATTTTAAATACTTACATGAAAAAGATATATATGTGGATAAACGAACAGGAGAAATATTTAGATACAGAAATATAGATAGAAATGGATATAAACAATATAAAAGTGATGATAAAAATGAGAAGAAAATAATACGACGTCATATAAATGCGGATTATTATGATGAAGCTAGGTTAAGACGTATATCAAAAGAAGGAAAATTATTGTATAAGAGAAGAAAAGAAACAGTAGAACGTAGCTTTGCAGATTCAAAACAAAATCACGGATATAGATATGCACAATATAGAGGTAAAGCCAAAGTACAGTCGTACGCTTGGTTGTCTTGTTGCGTTCAAAATATGAAAACAATAGCACTAAGAGAGGTATAATCATCTCTTAATACTACTGATTCTTTAGCCATAAGGCTTATTTTTTTTGAAAAACGACCAAAACATCAATACGTTCATTGATATTTTGGTCGTTTTGTCAACAATCTGAATATATATATATATATATGATAGAGACTAACCTTTTTATATCTTTTTTTAGCCATGTATAACGGACATTTTGTTTGTTGATTTAGTAGAGTTTGATTTTATCCAATATGGGTATACCCATATTAGTCAATTTGGGCGAAAAAATAATCGCAACCTTAAATTAAAGGTTACGACTATTTTAGTAGTTGAATGGTGTTATTCATTCTTTATTTTGTTTTACTTACATACATTGTAAATTTTACTCTTCGGCAGGAAAGTCGGCAGGGTACTTTATGCCTAAAAGTTTATTTTTGCTTAATTTTTTAGAAGAAAAAGCCTTAAAAATCAAGACTTTTATCTATATATTTTACTATTATATTATTCCCACTCAATAGAGGAAGAATCTATCCTGAGTGGTTGGTATCATAGGAAGCATCAACTTTATTTTTTATATTGGAAGGAGAAATGGCAGGGTATAAAAAGTATAATTATTTAGTAAAAAGTGTTGATATATTAGTATTTATAAATAGTTGATTATGATAGTTTAATTTGATATAATCAAAACTGGAGAGAGAAGTTAGGGAGTGTAAAACTTCTGATAAAGATGGTGGCTACTTCAATATGAAAGGGGATGGTGCTATGCTCGCATACACTAAAATCTTGAAGAAAGGAGTAGCAAGTTGTCAGCTTACGAAATTGTACAGACGATTATTGGAATAAATCTATTGATTGTTTCAGTAGTTAGTGCATGTATTGTAGCGTTAAAAAAAGACAATAAAAAATAACCATCTTTATACTTTGGCAAGGTAAGATGGTTATGTAATAACTAAACCAGAGCCACCGTCTTTAAAACGGCTCTCTCTTTTATAATTTCATTTTATCATAAACATAATTTAATTGCAATGATTTTGTCAGATTGCAATTATACAGATGATTATTGGAATAAATCTATTGATTGTTTCAGTAGTTAGTACATGTATTGTAGCGTTAAAAAAAGACAATAAAAAATAACCGTCTTTACACTTTTGGTAGGCTAAGATGGTTATGAACTAACTAATTTTAGAGCCACCGTTTTCAAAACGGCTCCCTCTTTTATACTTTTATTTTAGCATAGATGAAATAAGAAATCAAAGATTTTAATAATAAGACCCCATCAATAATTTTTGGTGGGGAACCTAATTGAATTAAATAGATTTGCAACATTTATAACAACTAAAAACGTAGTTAAATTAGGATTCTCCATTCAAATTATATTTGTAATCTATTCCCACTCAACTATTAAGGTGAAAGGTATAAATGTACTTAGTTGGTTTAATGGGATTTAGAGTTTTTTGAAATTAATAAATTAGTTATAATTTTGTTTTATTGGTTGCAAAATGGGGCTCTTTGTCAAGTTCAGGACATGGGAAAAATTCACCCTAGAAATCTAGGCAGCATTTTGCTGCTTAGATTTTTTCTCATTAATGACTTTAGTCAGTTGAGGAGGCGAAGTCTCCGAAACAAAAAACCACCCGCTATGCAGGTGAGAGCCAAGGGTTAAACAATTGAAAAATCATCCTTTCTTGATAAAATAAGAGTAGTTCAAGCTCTAAAAAAAGAAAGGATGATTTTAATTATGGCAAATAAACATAATAGTTTATCGTATACAAAGTGGTTATGTAAATACCATATTGTATTTACACCTAAGTATAGACGAAAAATAGAATTTAATCAATATAAACGAGATATAGTAAATATAATACAAAGGTTGTGTAAGTATAAAGGGGTAGAAATAATAGAAGTACATATAATGCCAGATCATATACATTTGCTGTTATCAATACCACCGAAGTACAGTGTATCAAGTTTTATGGGATATCTGAAAGGGAAAAGTTCACTGATGATATTTGATATGCACTCAAACTTGAAATATAAGTATGGAAATAGAAAGTTTTGGGCAGAAGGATATTATGTAAATACTGTAGGATTAAATGAAAGTACAATAAGAAAATATATCAGAGAACAAGAATCGCATGATATTGCAATAGATAAATTGACAACAAAAGAATATACAAATCCATTTGGAAATAAGAAAAAATAAATAAACCCGTTTAACGGGTAGCGGGCGTCAAAATACAATAGGGCTTGAACGAATGTGAAAGCCAGCGCCTTGAGGTGCGTGTTAGTAACAAAGGGTTATACCCACAGAGAAAACCACCCCTTTTCAGGGGTGGTCATTATTTTTCTTTAAGTTTTATATTATTTTTATATTCAGAAACAAATAATCTAGACATAATTAAAATGCGCAATCTGAAATTACTAAAGCTAGAGTATCTATAAGATACTCTCTTTAGTAGTTTTATTTTATTATTAAATCCTTCTAATGGACCATTAGAATACTTATATTTAACAGCGTTAAGCATATATCCTTTATGTTTAACCATAGTATTTATAGCTTTAGCTAAGCCTTTTGATAATCCTTTAGTATCCATATCTATATACTTCTCTAATTCTACATAGTCTTTAGCCTTAATAGCTTCTCTAATCTCATGTACTCTCTCATAGCTAGCTGTAAATTCAGCATCAATACCTAATATATAATCCAGTACTTCTTTTCTAGTCACATAGCGTTTGAAGCTTCTAGAATAAAATGTTTTTGTTGAATTTACTTTATCTCTATCTTCTAATATTACCTTCCAGAAATTCTTCAAAATAGTGTAAGTAGAGCCTTTTTTATTCTTATATTGATTCATTAGTTTCACTCTAGCTTTGTTTAATTCTCTATTAATATTTTGAACTATATGAAATCTATCTATTATTATCTCAGCGTTAGGGAACATCTCTCTAATCATACTCATATAAGGAGGGTAAATATCTATACAGATTGTTTTTACTTTCTTTCTTACTTTTCTTGGGTATCTCATAAAGTATTGTTTTAATATGTGTTGTGTTCTGCCATCTACTATATCTATAAAATCGTGTGTTTTAGCATCTAAGAATACGAAGCTCATACCATTTTTACTATCTTTAGTTGATTTTATTTCATCAAAACATAGGTGCTCTGGTAAGTTTGAATGAGTCTTAACTTCTACTGCTTCTCTACATGATTTCATTACTCTTACTACTGTAGATACTGATACATTACTTAATTCAGCTATATCTTTAAATGATAGTGTTTTAGATAGATTCTTCATTATGTGAAATATAAGATTTTTAGATATACTACAGTGCTTTTGTACAAATGATGTTTCAGCACAAAACTTAGAATTACATTCTCTACATTTAAAGCGTTGTTTTTTTAATCTTAGATATGTAGAGCATTCTGACATCTTTAATAAAGCTACTTTTAATGGATCTCCAAATCCATTTTTAACTATATTATTTCCTTCTTTTTTACAACCACAGTTAACACAACATTTAGGTTCATATGATAAAGCTCCATAAAATATGAATGTATCTTGACCATCCACATTTATTAGATCAAGTTTATCCTCCATAATTATGTTTTGGTCTTTTATTAATAGTAAATTTGTGATAAAATTATTCATGACAAATATCCTTTCTTAGTTAATTATTTTTGTACACCTTAATTATATTGGATATTTGTCTTTTTGTATATAAAAATAGAAATCCGGGGCTGGAATTTTTCCATGCCCCGGATTTAGTATACAACCCAAAATGGTTGCAAATTAATTATTTATTATTTCGTCTGTTTTTTCTATTCTAGATAGTAGTTTGTCAGCTGTCTTCATTGAGAAATCATAGCTATAATATGTGGGAAATATACTATCGTTTTTAGCGATAGTACAAGTTTTTTTGAACAAAGAACGAGTTATAAAAGTGTTAATTTCTAGATAGAAATCCAATAAACCCTCTATCTCAAAATCAAGTTGTTGAGTATATAATTTAAATGCTTCAGAAATTATATCTGTTAAAGTGTCTCTTGCATAATTGTATCTTGATTCATATGCTTTCAGGTCTATTTCATTTTTTTTGAATGATCTAGTGTCTATATCTAAATCAGTTAATATAAATATTATAGATAAATATAATGATTTTAACTTTCCTAATGAATCTCTACTTTTTGTAAATTTTATTTGTTCTTTATTTAAAGTTAATTGTTTATTTATTAACTTACTTTGGGCTAAATAGGTAAGGGAAGCGCCTAAAAAAGCGGTTATAACAGGTATTATAGATTGGAGTATTTCTTTCATAATATATTTTCTCCCAGTTTTTTTATTGATTTATTTAGTCTTTAGTATTATCATCTTTTTCTATATATATATTATACTTAGGTAATTTTCGAGCATTTTATTTTTTAATTCTTCAATTGTGCTTTGTAATTTTTGCTCTAATAAAACTTTCACAAGAAAGTATTTTGTATCGTAATCAATACTATTTCTTTCACCCAGTCTTTTATCAAGGGTAGTTTCTTCCAGGAGCCCATTCTTATATTTCATTTCTAAATTGACAATATCAAAGAGTATATCTGTTAAAATTAAATTGTTAATTATTTCTTTGAACTCTATATCTTTGGTCATTTTATCTAAAATATCTGAAGCTGTAGCATTGTTATCAAAGATATATTTACTAATAAGTCTTTCTATTGAGACACCTAAGGCTAATGAAATTTTTTCAATTGTTTTTATAGAGGGTGGTGTTAACCCATTTTCATAATTTTGAATAGTTCTAAATGATATGTTGGCTTTATCGGCAAGTTCTTTTTGTGTTAAATTTAATTTTTTCTTAAACTTCTGATGTTATAACTTAAGTCAGGATATAAATCAGATAATATATTATACACAAAAGATATTGAAATAATATTAAAAAGCAATACACTAGATAAAACACAAATATTCTAAATAGTTTTTAATAAAAAAGGACAACTAGAATGTCGTCCTTTACTTTTTAATACCAAATAATATACCGATTATAGTAGTTGAAATAGTCCATAATAGAGCTACCTTCTTAATATCTATATCGTTTTTTATTTCTCCATTTTCTTCTTCTTTTGTCCATAGCCATGCGTATATAACCATGATTGATTTTGTTAAAATCCATACTATAATACAGAAGAATAAATATATACAAATTGCAATATAATTATTAATTTCCCCCTTATTTTGAGAAAGCAAGCTTATAATAAATAGAGTTAGAACTAATAGAGCACCAAATAACCCGTAGTTACCATTATTCTTATATTCAGTTACTTTTACCAATAGGATAGGTAGGATTACAAACAGTGTGGTTACACTACAAAGTAACAACAAACTTTCAAAATCAGTTATTTTTGATTTATTTTCAAGATTAAATAAATGTTTGTTTTTACGTAAAAATTTTGCGAATAATAATGCTGGGAAGGTAGATATTGACATGATAAATACATAATATGCCAGTGATGTAATACATTTTTCTAGTTTAGTCATATTTTCTTATACTCCTTTTTCATAAATAAATAAAATTATTTGTATATTGATGTGTATATTATAACAAATATTACTTTTATTTACAAGAAGTTTAATGAAAATATAAAAAATAATTCTATAAAAATAAGTATACTATTAAATAGTTAATGTGGAATATAATTTTACAACAAAATTATGTTTATACAATTCAAATTGTACAATTAATATTGAATGTTTGCAAATGCACAAATATAAAGTAAAATCGGTTTAAGAGATTTAAAAGTCTCTAAATGAATAAAATAGATTAATTATATAGAATATGAATTAAATTCTATAAAAAATAGTCTAATATTCAAAAGTCAATTATTTATAGAAAGGAGGTATAACTATGATTAAGATTAGTGATTTGACATTATCAGAAAAAGTTCTTGAGAAACAATATTCTGTAGTACAAGTATCTAGGTGGGCGGAAAGAAACGGAGATGAACTAATTAAAAAGGGATGGAAATATGAAGTAGTACTCCCTAAGCTAAGATTTTAAAAGTTTTCTATTAAAGTAGGGATACAATATCCTGTAATAACTCAAGAAGAACTTGAAGAAAAAGGTTCGATTACTGTATTATTTGATAATTTAGTAATTAAACTATATGCTTCTTCAAACAATGGTTTTGTATCTAATGGTATTTCAGCTACAGCAAAAAATGCGAAATTAATTTCATAGAATACTTCTATACTTAACTTGATATATAGGACAACATAATACGAAAAATGTAATGAAAAAATGTGTTAGTAGGTCTAAAAATTGACGAAAAAATATTATAATACCAAATTACGGAAACAAAAACTATTTCATCTAATAGGATGATTACATTAGATAATAAAACTTTAGATAATTTAAAGTGATGGAAATGTGTTCAAAGTGAAAATTCCCCTTCAAATTATGTATTATCATATAATGGAATACCGAATAATAAGCATGCACCAAAACATATTATAGACAATAATTATAAATTGGTTGGAGTTCACAGAATTAAAGTTCATGCCTCTATGTTAATATCTATGCAAGAAAGTACGTTAGTAATAAAAGAAAGATTAGGACATGAGGATATTGAGATGACGCTAGGAACTTATGGACAGCTGTACCCTAATTATAATAAAGAAGTGGCGAGTAAAATCGATAAATTGTTTGAAAAGAGTAAATTAGAATAACTAATAGTGTTTAAAAAAAGGAAAGGTGAAAAAATGAAAATGAATAATAACAAAAGTATATATAATGATTTTAATAAATTTTTAGAAAGATATAATACTTTTAAAAGTTTGTGTAAGGAGAGAAATCAATTTAAACATAAAAAAAAGTATTATTTATTCGTTGTAGAGGATAGGGTATTAGTAGAATATAGTCCTATAGAAGAATATCAAGGGATATTAGACCATTTTTATAATGTATGAGATTGCTTAATAGGGAAAGAAGTATTTCAGGATGAAATACTAAAATTTAATAGGTATGGATATATTGTTTAGAGCTAGAAAAGTATAAGTCTATAATTAAGTTAAGGAATATTATAAAAAACAGAATGGTATTATTTAATTAAAAGTGTGTAGATGGATAATAAATATGGGAATATTTTTGAATTTGTAAAATGTAATACTAGGTTTGATGATTAAAAAGGTATTGATTAATTATTTTTTTTAATTTAAACTATTTTAAGTAAATAAAATTCACGAAATAAAGAAAAAGACAGGAGTACCAGTTCTGTCTTTTTTTATTTATTATTTTTGAGTTTTTTTATGAACTTAAAAGTAATATCAATTCTCGATTTCACCCTATACCAATGGTTTCTTATGTGTTAAATTATGAATTTTTATTTTTTTTTTTTGAAATTTATATTGACAAACAGCAAGTAAGAGTATATAATAATTCATTAAGAATTGCACTCTTATTTAGTTTAGGTTTAAACTTTTAATTAGTTTAAGAGTTGGCATTTAAAAGAATAAAAAATATTTAAGAAAGTAGGTATAAAGAATATGAAATACTTAATTTTAAAACTTAGTGAGGCTGATAGAGGGATTCCATTTGGGAATAGTGATGAACTTATAAAAAGAGCTAATGGTTCGTGGAGAATCTCGTTAAAGAAAGTAGAAGATGTTAAAAGAGCGTTATTGTTATTTAGAGGAAGTGTCTTAGGTGAATATGAAATAGGATCTGAGATTATTGCCAAAAAAACCGACACTGGTTATCGTTTAACATTTGACATGACAGAAGTTAAAAATTCAAAACATAAAGGTCGTGTACTAAATTATAAAACAGCAAATCCTGCATCAGTAGCAGAAGAAAGTATGCTTAGAGATAAAAAATAAAAAGCAAATTCTTTCTGGAGCTGAGTAAAAATTAATAAAAAATAAAATGTCAGAAGATTTTGTATAGTACTCTGAGATTTCTGATTAATATTACCAGTGTAGTGTATCAAATTATTTATATAAATACCTAAGATTGTTTTATTATATTATGGTATTGGTTGCAAAATGGTTGCAACTATAATAAAAACCCTTGATAAAACCTTATTATATCAAGGGTTTGATAGGTTATTACAGTTATTCCGGCTCATCAAAAAATCGGACTGATGGAAAAAATCAGTCCGATTAAATTATATACA
>NZ_DBHIUF010000025.1:0-20134 GCF_057272915.1 Gemella sp. | reverse complement strand
GTATATAATTTAATCGGACTGATTTTTTCCATCAGTCCGATTTTTTGATGAGCCTTTTAAGAAAACAGATGTGTAATGATACGCATCTGTTTTTCTTTTGTTATTGTATAAACTCTGTTTCTATTGATGATTGAATTTCTAAAGTGTTTCCTGTAACAGGGTGTGGAAAAACTACTTTTAATGCACCTAGATACATTTTAGTGTATTTATAGCCATCTTTCGAATATAATTTATCTCCGATTATTGGGACTCCTATAGAAGCTAAATGGATCCTTATTTGATGAGTTCTACCTGTTTCAAGTGAGACAAGAACTGCAAATCTATTTTGATCTAATTTACTGCATTCAAGTATATTAGTAATAGCATTCTTCCCATTTCTTGTTACCGCCATTTTGTTTTTTTCTTTACTGTCTCTTCCTATATTAGTATTAATAGTTTGCGGTTTAATATTGTTTTTTATTAGTGCTGTATAGTAGCGTTTAATTGCTCTTTGTTCAAGCATTTGGTCTAGTTTGGCTTTGATTAGAGGAGTTTTTGCTAGAATCACTAAACCGCAAGTATCTATATCAAGTCTGTGAATAGGTTCTAGATAGTTATAATCCGCTATTAAATAGTTAACTAACGTATCATTTTCAACTTCTATATCATTTGGATGAGTTTTAATACCGAATGGTTTTGATACAACAAGAATATAATCATCCTCGTATTCTTTATTTATTGTAGCGGCTGTGTTTGATAAGTACTTAGATGTAGCTAAATCTATATTTATTTCTAGTGAGTCATTTGTAGATAAACTTGATGTTAAATCCGCTTCTTTTCCATTAACTTTAATTGTTTGTTTATCATGATGACTTTGCATTCTAATTGTATGTATATTCTTTTTAGACACTTTCAAAAATTGACTTAAATAAACCTCAACTGATGCGAAGGGTTGTAGTATTTTAAATTTCATTATGGTACCTTGATTTCTTTCTTATATTAATAGTACCATTATATACTAAAACGTTAAGATAATAAAGAATAATAGGTTTTGCTGATAAAATTTATTATAATTAAAAAGTTGAAAAATAAGATAATTTTAACTTGATTTTAACTTAAAAATATAGTAATATATTACTTATGATTTAATCATACTAAACAAAGAGTTTAATATAAACAAACTCAAATAACGATAAGTTTACTAATGGTAAACAATAATGACGTTTTGTTAGATAGTAATAAACAAAATTAACTAAAAGTTATATATTGCTAAACAAAATAACTTATTAACTATAGAAAGGAGAAGTTATGTATTCTATAGGTGAAAGATTAAAGAGACTACGAATCCAAAAAAACCTCACCCAAGAAGAGTTAGGGGAACGTACAGACCTTAGTAAAGGGTATATATCTCAAGTTGAGCGTGATTTAGCGTCACCATCAATGGAAACATTTTTTAATATACTCCAAGTTCTTGGATGTGCTCCTAAAGATTTCTTTGATAAGGAGAGTACTAGTCAGCAAGTATATTATTCTTTAGAAGATCAAACTAGTTATGAAGAAACTGATGAAGGATATAAACTTACATGGTTGGTTCCAGAATCAAATGAAAAAGAGATGGAATCACTTATATTGAAACTAGATAAAAATAGTAATTATAAAACATTTGATCCTTCTGAATCAGAAACATTATGTTATGTACTGAAGGGGAAATGTAAATTGAGATTAGGTGATGAGGAGTTTATTGCTTCGACTCATGAAAGTTTTTATTTTTTAGCTACATCAGAACATAGAATATCAAATCCATTTGATGAAGAATGTGAAGTATTAATTGTAGCAACTAATTCGTATTTATAAGGAGAAAATAATGGCAAATATTGTTGAATTTAAAAATGTAAACATGTCTTTTGGTAATACACATGTATTAAAGAATATTGATTTAGAAATAGAAAAAGGGAAATTCTATACATTACTAGGACCAAGTGGATGTGGTAAAAGTACAATTTTAAAATTAATTGGTGGATTTTTAAGTCCAACATCAGGGGACGTACTACTTGATGATAAAGTAGTTAATGATCTACCTGCGAATAAGAGGCATGTAAATACTGTGTTCCAGGATTATGCATTATTCCCACACATGAATGTATTTGAAAATGTTGCTTTTGGATTAAAAATTAAAAATGAAAAGAAAGAAGTAATTAATAAGAAAGTAAAAAAAGCTCTTAAGCAAGTTAACTTAGCTGGCTTTGAAAATCGTGATATAAGTGAGATGAGTGGTGGACAAAAACAACGTGTTGCTATAGCTCGTGCAATTGTTAATGAACCTGAAATTATCCTGTTAGATGAATCACTATCAGCACTTGATTTAAAACTTCGTCAAGAGATGCAATATGAACTTCGTGAACTTCAACAACAAACAGGGATTACGTTTATCTATGTAACTCACGACCAAGAGGAAGCACTAGCGATGAGCGACTATATCTTCGTAATGAATCACGGGAAAATTGAACAAAGTGGTACACCAACTGATATTTATGATGAGCCGGTAAACCGTTTCGTAGCTGATTTCATTGGTGAATCTAATATTGTTAATGCTGTTATGCTAGATGACTATTTAGTAGAAATTTATGGTAAACAATATGAATGTGTTGATGCTGGTTTAGATAAAAACAAACGTGTAGAAGTAGTTATTCGTCCAGAGGACTTAGAAATTACAAGTGCAGATAAAGGTAAAATCAGTGTAGTAGTAGATACACAGTTATTTAGAGGAGTTCACTATGAAATCTGTTGTTTAGATGATCAATATAATGAATGGATTGTTCATTCAACAAAACAAGCAAAACCAGGAGCAGCTGTAAGTTTAAACTTTGATCCTGAAGCAATACATATCATGGTGCCTGGAGAAACTGAAGAAGAATTTGATGCTCGTCTTGAATCATATGAAGAGGAGGAATAAAGAATGTTCAATAAAAAAACACGCTCATTTTTTATGATTCCTTATGTAATGTGGATGTTACTTTTTGTAGTATTTCCAATATTACTAATAGTATATTATTCTTTTAGAGATATCGATGGAAACTTTACATTTGCAAACTATAAGATATTCTTTAGTAGCACATATGTATTAATGACATTGTATAGTTTCTGGTATGCGTTTCTAATTACACTTATATGTTTGGTAATTAGTTATCCATTAGCATTTGCTATTAATAAAAGTAAACATAAAGAACTGTTACTTCTATTAATTATCTTACCAACATGGATTAACATCTTATTAAAAACTTATGCATTTTTAGGGCTATTTGGTGAATATGGAACAATTAATAGTTTCTTAGAGTATATTGGTATAGGTTCTCAAAGTTTACTATTTAATTCATTTAGTTTTATTTTTGTATCAAGTTACATATTCTTACCATTTATGTTATTACCTATTTATAACTCGGTATCTGGTATGAATAAAAACTTAATAGAAGCATCATATGATTTAGGTGCAGATTTTAAAACTACGTTCTTAAAAATTATTTTACCACTTAGCATTAACGGTGTTAAAACTGGTATTCAGGTAACATTTATCCCAGCTCTATCATTATTCATGATTACACGACTTGTTGCTGGGAATAAAATTATCAACTTAGGTACAGCTATTGAAGAGCATTTCTTAGTTACTCAAAATTGGGGAGTAGGTTCAACAATCGCGGTATTCTTAATAGTAGTAATGGGAATCATAATGGTTCTTACAAATACTAAAGACAAAACTAATTTTGGAGGTAGAAAATAATGAAATTAACTTCAAAAATATATTTAGGGGTTATCTTTGCAATATTATATATACCTCTAATTTACCTAGCATACTACTCGTTTAACTCAGGTAAGACAATGATTGATTTCGAAGGTTTTTCTTGGAAACATTATGTAGATTTATTTAAAAATACGCGTATGATGGTTATTGTAATTAACACGATAGTAGTTGCACTGCTTTGCGGATTATTCTCTGCTATCTTTGGAACACTAGGAGCATTAGGAATATATTCTTTAAAATCTAACAAACAGAAAAATTCTTTCTTAGTAGGGAATAATATTCTTATTGTAAGTCCTGACGTTATTATCGGATGTTCATTCTTATTAATGTTTACTTTCATTTCTAAGTACACAGGATTAGATAGTATTCAAGGTTTTTGGTCAGTATTATTATCTCATATTGCATTCAGTATTCCGATAGTTGTATTAATGGTCTTGCCTAAACTATATGAGATGCCAAGAAGTATGGTTGATGCAGCAATAGACCTTGGGGCGACTTTCCCACAAGTATTGAGTAAGATTGTAATTCCTTATATTACACCAGGAATTTGGGCAGGATTCTTTATGGGATTAACTTATTCTTTAGATGATTTTGCGGTGACGTTCTTTGTTACAGGTAATGGATTCCAAACACTTTCTGTTGAAATTTACTCAATGGCACGACAAGGAATTAACCTACAGATTAATGCTTTATCTACAGTCTTAACTATTTTTGTTGTTGTAGCGGTATTAATTTATTATGTAATCAATACTAGTAAATTAAAAAGGGAGGTAAGATAATATGAAAAAATTACTTATTTCAGCAATTTCAATATTAGTTATTTGTTTAGGATTATTATATAGTCGTAATTATATAAATAGTTCAAATAGTGGTGATAAACAAACTTTAACAATTTTCAACTGGGGTGAATATATTGATCCAGAGTTAATTAAAAAGTTTGAGGAAGAAACTGGAATTTCAGTAGTGTACGAAACATTTGACTCTAACGAAGCAATGTTAACAAAAATTCAATCAGGATCTACACCGTATGATATAGTTATTCCATCTGACTATATGATTAAAAAGATGAAAAAGCTAAATCTACTAAAAAAATTAGATCATAGTAAAATTGAAGGATTTGATAATATTGAAGAACAATTTAGAGATAAAAGTTTTGATCCAAATAATGAATATTCAATTCCTTATTTCTGGGGAACTCTAGGAATACTTTATGATAAAACTAAAGTTCCTGAAGATCTTAAATTTGAAAAATGGAATGACCTTTGGGATGCACGTTTAGAAAATAATATATTATTAATTGACGGTGCACGTGAAATGATGGGGATTGCTCTTCAATCAGAAGGAAACTCTGTAAATGATACTAATGAGGTAAACCTAAACCTAGCAGAAAGAAAATTAGAGTTACTACACCCAAATATTAAAGCAATTAACTCTGACGAGAAGAAAATGCTTATGATTAACAATGAAGCGTGGGTATCAGTAGTATTCTCAGGTGATGCAAAATCAATTATGGAAGAAAATGAAAATATGGTTTATGCATTACCTAAAGAAGGAACTAACCTATGGTTTGATAATATAGTAATTCCAAAAACTTCTAAAAATGAAGAGGCTGCATATAAATTTATTAACTTTATGTTAAAACCAGAAAATGCAGCGAAAAACTCTGAATTTATTGGATATGCAACTCCTAATGCTAAAGCTAAAGAATTGTTATCAGAAGAAACAACAAGTGATGAACAATTTTATCCAGATTTAGAAAGTTTTGGAAATAGAGCTGAAGTTTATGAAGACTTAGATCCTAAAATGATTCAATTTTACAACGATCTATTCTTGAAATTCAAAATTAACAATAGAAAATAAAACGAGATAATCGTATTACTTATGACTCTCTTTACTGGATAGAAATTACAGTAAGGAGAGTTTTTTTGGGGTAAGTTTTGACCATTGTTGTTTTATTATTGTATAATAAAATTGAAATATAGTATATCTAAGTGAAGTACAAAAGGGGTGTGTTACTATGAAAACAAGTACAGCGATTTTGCTGATGTTACCATGTGAAATCTTAATTTTTTCGTCTATCCTTTTGCCTAGTGAATATATAGATTATGCAATAGCTTTTATGATGTTTTATATGGCGTGGGTATTCTTTATTATAGCCAAGTATATTCTAAGGGGGGATAATGCTCATTTAATTAGTGGTATCAGCATAAGTTATGAAGAAGCGAAGTTATCAGAAAATATTGAAAAGTATGCAAAGGATAGTAAAATAACTGGGAGAATTTTACAAATAACTGGTGTTGGTTGCCTAGTAGTTGGATTATATTTAATTTTATTTTAATTCATATAAATAAAATTAAATATAGATTAATTAATGCTCTATAAAGTTTATATAAAAGATAAATAAATATGACTTATTAGTTTTAAGAGACAATTAAATAATAAATCAAAAAATAAAAGGTTATTAGCTGTAATCATATTAGTATTGATAATTGTGTTTTCAATTGTTTTAACTGAAAGGGAAGGTGGAGGAACACCTGAAGAACCCGTAAAAAGATGGATGAAAACTGTAAGAAATAATGAATTTGAAAAAATGTTTGATTATATCTACTATGACAATAAAAAAGATAAAGATGAATCTGCTCAAGAATCCAAGAAAATATCCAAAGAAGAAAAATATAAGTTGGATATGTTAAAGTCCTTCGTTAATGATAATGAAATAGAAGAAGTTAATATGATTGATTTAGATACGTTTATAGTTAGATTTAAGAAAATAAATAAAAAAGACAATTTGGATAAAAAATACTTAATAAATGATGGTAGAAGTTTTTTAATTGTAGAAAAGCATAATGGAAGATGGTTTTTAAAGAAAAATCAATTATGGTAGTAATTTATCTTGAAAAGAAAAAATATTCTGTTTAATAATTAGATTATCTAGTCGGATAATCTTTTATTTTTTTGGTGATATACGCTTTTGTTAAATTGCATTTTTGTAATTAGTGGGTACTTTTTATATATCGTTGACAAAAAGACTAAAGCTCTAGTATAATAAATCATTGAGAAGAATTGTATTTATTAAACTTATAAAAGTTACCATTTTCACGAAATAAAAAGGAGAAAGTTATTATGAATAATAGAGGACAAAATGTAAATCCAAATGGAGTTCCTCAAAATCATCATCCAAATCAAAGTTATCCTCAACAAAACAACCAATACCAAGGAAACGGTTATAATGGACAAAATCCACAAAATTTTAATAGAAATGTAAATAATCAAAATCCATATCAAAACCAAAATTCACAAGCAAATAATGTGAATAATCCACAATTCCAAGGATATCCAAATGGTCAAAATCAACCTCAAAATAATAATATGAATAACCCTCAATATAGAGAACAGGGTTATAATGGACAAAATCCACAATATAATAATATGAATAACCCTCAATATAGGGGGCAAGGAAATAATGGCCAAAATCCACAATTTGGTAATCCGAATAATCCACAGTTCAGTAATCAAAATGGATACAATAATCCTAATCAATTTAATCCACAATTTGGTAATAACCAAAACTTTAATCCTATGAATCGTAGACCTAAGATGGATAGTAAAATGATAGGATATATAACTGCTGCGGCAGTTGCTGCGATTTTGGTTGTATTAATGATATTTATGTTCTCTAGTGGCAGTGGAAAACTAGGCGGAAGAACACCTGAAAAAGCTGCGGAAAATGTGATATCTGCAGAGAAAGATGGTGATTATAAAAAAGCAATAAATAATACTTACTTTGAAAGTGATGAAGCTAGAACTAAAGCTTTAGAAAAATTTAACAACCTAGATGATGGTACTAAAAAAGAACGAGCTAAAATATATAGTGATATGGAGATTGGAGAAGTAAAATCAATTAATGAAAATAGTGCTGAAGTTGAAGTGAAAGTTAATGGAGATCCAGGAACTATGTATGCGAAAAAAGTAAACGGTAGATGGTTTATATTAGAGTTATAATTTGAAATAATAAAATTATATAATAAATTATAAAAGGGTAAATCAATTGATTTAATAAAAAATTAAATTATTTGATTTACTTTTTTATATTATATTTGTTTATAGGAACTGTTACAATTATTCTTTAACTTTGTTGGCATCTTTGACAAATGCAGTATTCTTAAAGTATAATAAGATAAAAAAAGAATTGCATTTATTAAACTTATAAAAGTTACAATTTTCACAAAATAAAAGGAGAAAGTTATTATGAATAATAGAGGACAAAATGTAAATCCAAATGGAGTTCCTCAAAATCATCATCCAAATCAAAGTTATCCTCAACAAAACAACCAATACCAAGGAAACGGTTATAATGGACAAAATCCACAGTATAATAATCAACAATATCAGGGGTATAATAACAATCAAAATCCACAATATAGAGGACAAGGGTATAATGCTCAATCACCTCAAAATAATATGAATAATCCACAATTTCAAGGATATTCAAATGGTCAAAATAAACCGCACAATAATATGAATAATCCACAATATAGAGGACAAGGGTATAATGCTCAATCACCTCAAAATAATAATATGAATAACCCTCAATTCAGAGGACAGGGTTATAACGGTCAAAATCAACCTTATAATAACATGAATAACCAACAATATAGAGGGCAAGGAAATAATGGACAAAATCCACAATCTGGTAATAACCAAAACTTTAATCCTATGAATCGTAGACCTAAGATGGATAGTAAAATGATAGGATATATAACTGCTGCGGCAGTTGCTGCGATTTTGGTTGTATTAATGATATTTATGTTCTCTAGTGGCAGTGGAAAACTAGGCGGAAGAACACCTGAAGAAGCTGTGAAAAATGGGATATCTGCAATAAAAGATGGTGATTCTGAAAAATTAGGCGGAGCAACACCGGAAGAAGCGGCGAAAAATTATATGTCTGCAGCAAAAGATGGTGATTTAAAAAAATTGGTAAATAATATGAACATTAAAAGTGATAAAGGTAGAACTGAACATTTAGAACAATTAAACAACCTAGGTGACGTTTATAAAAAAGAAACAGCTGAAAGATTTAGTGATATGGAGATTGGAGAAGTAAAATCAATTAATGAAAATAGTGCTAAAGTTAAATTAAAAGGTGGTGGAAATAAACGAAATATATATATATATATATGTAAAAAAAGAAAACGGTAGATGGTTTGTGGAAGCCGATGAACTCATTCGTCAAGACTAAGAATTTTTTCTTAGTCTTTTTTTACTATAAGTAATGTTGAAAATATGGTATAATATATTAGTTAAAATAATTTAGGAGGTAATTATGTTTCAAGCATTATATAGGAAATATCGCCCGCAAACATTTAATGATATTGTAGGTCAAAATCATATAGTTTCTGTTTTGAAAAATGCAATTGACAAGAATCAAATTAGTCATGCCTATTTATTTTATGGCTCTCGAGGTACTGGTAAAACTTCTATTGCGAAGATATTCGCAAATGAGGTTAATGGAAATGAAATCTATCAAAAAGAGAATGTTGATATAATAGAAATTGATGCAGCGAGTAATAATGGTGTTGATGAAGTACGTGATATAAAAGAAGCTATAAAATTTTTACCTACGGAAGGTAAATATAAAGTATATATTATTGATGAAGTACATATGCTGACTACTGCTGCGTTTAATGCTTTATTAAAAACATTAGAAGAACCACCGGCACATGTAATTTTTATACTTGCTACAACTGAAATTCATAAAATACCTGCAACAATTTTATCAAGATGTCAAAGATTTGAATTTAAAAATTTATCTCAAGAACAACTGATAGACAGGTTAAAATATATTGCAAAAGAAGAAAGTTTAGTTATAGAAGAAGCGGCGATTGAAAAAATTGCTACGCTTGCTAAAGGTGGTTTGAGAGATGCTATTAGCATACTAGATCAAGTATCTAATTATTCTGAAGAGATAACGTTAAATCATATACTAGAAGTTACTTCATCAATAAGTGAAGATGATATACTAGAATTTTATAGAGGTTTATTACAGGGAGACATTACAAAATCACTATTAAAATATAATGAATTTGTAGCTCAAGCAAAAGATACAAAATTGTTACTGAATGATTTAATAAATGTTACTAGAGACATTATAGTATATAAAAATTTAAAAAATACTAATCATACTGCATATAATGTCGAAAAAATAGCATCAGAGATAGAGCGTGTTAGCTTTGACTACTTCTATAAAATAATAGAGTATTTATCACAAACAGAACAATTTATTAGATTCTCTACGGAATATATGAGTTATATGCAAATTTGTATTGTGAAAATTTGTTCTAAAGAAGCTAATACTATTGAAACTAACATAAGTACTAGTGTAGATAGTTCGGTATCAAATACAAGAACTATTGACTTAGAAAATAGAGTTAAAATGTTAGAAGATAAATTGTTCCAACTAAGAACAGAAATAAATAATATAAATGAAATTTCACAGAATAGTAATATTCAACTTAATATACAAAGTAAAATAAATAATAACGTTGATGAGAAACAGCAAGCACAATTAGGTTGGGATAGTACTCCGAAAGAAGAAATTAAAGAAGTAATAATTAAAGATAAAGATAAAATACTTAATCTTATGAAGGAATCAAGTCCTAATCTTACAGAATATGCATCAAATGTTTTTATTAGGATAATCAATGAGAGTTTAAATACCAATAATTCAGAAGTAGCGACGATGCGCGAATTATTTAAATCTTGTAAACTAATAGCTTCTTCAAAAGAAGGAGGTTTACTAGTATTTAATGAAGTAGATAATATGGTAAAAATGGCACCAAATTCCAAATATAAAAAATATTTAGAGAGTCTATTTAAGAGATTTATAGGTGTCGATTATACCTTATATACTTTACAAGATCATCAATATGAAGTCTTGGAAGATGAATTGAAAAATCCAGTACAGGAAATTGCCGAAGAAAATTTTGAAGTTGAAGAACCGAATCTTACGAAAATAGATGAACTATTTGGAGACATAATTGTAGAAACAAATGATTAGAAATAACATTTGAAAAAAACATCGAAAGAAATTGAAATAATTTGAAATAAATTGCAAATTATTGACAAGTTGTAAAATTTTAAATAGAATTATAATATAATTAGACATTAGGAGGAAATATTATGCGCGGAATGGGAAATATGCAACAAATGATGAGAAAAATGCAAAAAATGCAAAAAGATATGTTAGAAGCCCAAGAAGGATTAAAAGATCAAACGGTTGAAGGAACTGTATCAGGAGGTATGGTTACAGCTATTGCTAATGGTGATGGTAAAATTTTAGATATTAAAATTAAAGAAGAAGTAGTTGATCCAGAAGATATTGAAATGCTTCAAGATTTAGTGTTAACAGCAGTAAATGATGCATTAGAAAAATCAACTAAACTAAAAGAAGAAACATTAGGTAAATTTACAAACGGATTAAGTATCCCAGGGTTATAAGATGCAATATCCAAAACCAATTTTAGATTTAATAGAAAGTTATTCTTTATTACCAGGAATAGGGAAGAAGACAGCGGTAAGATTGGCATTTCACACTTTGAAAATGCATGATAATGATATTAAAAACTTCGCAGATAGTTTAGTAAATCTTAAAGAAAAACTAACTAACTGTGAAGTGTGTGGAAGACTTAGTGAAGAGCATATATGTGATATTTGCTCGGATCCTGGTAGAGATAAGTCGACTATTTGTGTGGTTGCCAATGATAACGACTTAGTTGCTATGGAAAATATGCAACAATATAGGGGAGTGTATCATGTGCTTGATGGATTAATTTCTCCGATGGATGGAATTGGTCCTTTAGATATTAATATAAAATCTCTTTTTGAAAGAGCACAAGATGAAACAGTAAAAGAGATAATACTTGCTACCAACTCTTCACCAGAGGGAGAGGGAACAGCGAGTTTTATTTCGAGATATTTAAAAAATACAGATATAAGAGTTACTAGAATAGCTCAAGGTATTTCTTTCGGTAGTGATATTGAATATGTTGATGAAGTTACTTTATCAAGAGCTATATCTGGTAGAATAGAATTATAATTTAGGAGGACATTTTATGTCACAAAAATCAGTTAACGCGATAAAAGTTTTAGGTGTTGATGCGATTAATAAAGCGAAATCAGGACACCCTGGAGTAGTAATGGGTGCGGCACCGATGGCTTATTCTTTATTTACTAAACATTTAAGAGTAAACCCTAAGAAAACAGATTGGATAAACAGAGATAGATTCGTATTATCAGCAGGACACGGATCAATGTTACTATACTCATTATTACATTTATCAGGATTTGAAGATGTATCATTAGAAGAAGTTAAAAACTTTCGTCAATGGGGTTCTAAAACACCAGGACACCCTGAGTTTGGGCACACTAAAGGTATCGATGCTACGACTGGACCACTTGGTCAAGGTATCTCTACTGCAGTTGGTATGGCTTTAGCAGAAAGATACTTAGCTGCTAAATACAATAAAGAAGGATATGACCTATTTGACCACTATACTTATGTTATTTGTGGTGATGGAGATATCATGGAAGGTGTTGCTTCTGAAGCATCAAGCTTTGCAGCGGTGCAAAAATTAAATAAACTTGTAGTATTATATGATTCAAATGATATTTGTTTAGATGGTGAAACTAAAGATGCATTCTCAGAAAATGTTCGTGCTAGATATGAAGCATATGGTTGGAATACAATTCTAGTTGAAGATGGTGCAAATGTTGAAGCGGTTAATGTTGCAATTGAACAAGCCAAAAAATCTGATAAACCAACATTAATCGAAGTTAAGACTATTATCGGAGCTGGTTCTCCTAATAGACAAGGAACAAATGGTGTTCACGGAGCTCCGCTAGGTGATGAAGAGACTGCATTATTCAGAAAAGAAATCGGTTGGGAAAATGAACCATTCGATATCCCTGCAGATGTATACGCTGACTTCAAAGCCAATGTTGCAGATCGCGGAGAAAATGAATATACTAAATGGGAAAAATTATATGCCGATTATAAAGCAGCATACCCTGAATTAGCGAAAGAATTAGAAGAAGTTCTATCTCGTGAAGATATCAGCCGCTTATCTAAAGAAAGTTTTTCATTTAAAAATGTAGGAGAAGCACAAGCAACTCGTAACTCTTCTCAAGATGCTATTAACAGTGTTGCAGCAGTATTACCAACATTCTTCGGAGGTTCGGCTGACCTTTCTCACTCGAACATGACATTTATTAAAGGTGATAACTTACAAGATGATGCACACAGAACAGAACGTAATGTTCAATTTGGTGTTCGTGAATTTGCAATGGCTACTGTATTAAACGGATTGATGTTACACGGTGGTGTACGTGTATTCGGTGGTACATTCTTCGTATTCTCAGACTATCTAAAAGGTGCATTAAGACTATCAGCATTACAAAATCTACCAGTAACATATGTATTTACTCACGATAGTATTGCAGTTGGTGAAGATGGTCCAACACATGAACCAATCGAGCACTTAGCATCATTAAGAACAATACCAAATACTTATGTATTCAGACCAGCGGATGCGACTGAAACACAAGCTGCTTGGTACTTATCACAAAAAACTAACGATAGACCAACTTCAATTGTTCTAACTCGTCAAAACCTACCAATCTTAGAAAATTCTTCATTCGAAAAAGTTGCTAAAGGTGCATATGTTGTTTATGAAACAGCAGCAGACTTCGATACTATTTTAATCGCAACAGGTTCAGAAGTTGCATTAGCAATTGATGTAGCACGTGAACTAGAAAAAGATGGTTCTAAAGTACGCGTAGTAAGTATGCCATCAGTAGAATTATTTGAAGAACAATCTAAAGAGTATAAAGAGGAATTACTACCATTAAATATCCGTCGTCGTGTATCATTAGAAATGGGTAACAGTGCTCTTTGGTACAAATATGTTGGTTTAGATGGATTAGCTATCGGAATTGATAAATTTGGAGCATCTGCCCCTGCGAATAAAGTAATCGAAGAATACGGATTTACAGTTGAAGCAGTTGTAGAGAAAATTAAAAATGAGCTATAGAGAAATTCGTCCAGGCGATATTATAAAGGTTAAAGTAACAGCGGTAAAACCATACGGTGCCTTTATAGAAACACGAGATAAAATGGTAGGGTTAATTCATATTTCTGAAATTACAAATTGTTTTATTTTTGATATAAGCAGTTATATTAAACAAGATGAAATTTTAGAGGTGAAGGTATTATCTATTAAAGATAATAAAATTAATGCAACATTAAACTTTAAACAAAAAAAAGATACTGATAAAAAAGAAATTAATAGTTTAGATACTTTGAATTTTCAATATGGTTTTGATACGCTAAAACAAAATATGAAGCTTTGGCAAAAGAAAGCCATGTTTGAAATAAGAAATTCTAAGTAACTTTAAACATTCTCTTAACTTAACTATAATTATTGAATAAAGTTTTTTTAAAAATAAATTGTTATTTGATAATCCTTATTTGTGGATACATTTTTTATTATTTTCAAGGATAACTGTATTTAAGATAGATAATTAGTAATCGTTATTTATTGACAATGAAAATAAAATAAGGTATTATAAAAATAGTAGAAGTCCACTGACCGATATGTGGGATATAAATGGTCGGGTTGAAAGTTTACCGCTGACCAACATGCGGAATAAAAGTGGTTGGGTTGAAAGTAAAGTCCTCTGCTTAATCGCGAGGACTTTTTTTGGGGATAAAAAATGGAAAAAACAGGATTTTATATTATAAAAGAAAATTTTTTTGATATTGTGAATGATCCTTTTTTAAAAGGGAATAAACAAGGGAATAGACCGCATTATTATTGTTTTGAAGATTTAAAGACAGGTATATATTGGATTATACCTGTGTCTAGTAAGTTAGAGAAGTATAAAAAAATAATAAAAAACAAAGAGAAAAAGGGAACTAAATGTGATATTTTACATATCGCAAAATTGGATAATAATAAAGAAAGTGTTTTTCTCATTCAAGACATGTTTCCAATAACAGAAGAATTTGTGGAAAGAGAATATACTATTGGTGGAAATCATTTAAAAGTTACTAGTGAACATGTAGTAAAAGAACTGGATAAAAAAGCTAGAAAAGTTTTGTCTTTACTGAAAAGAGATGTTAGACTTACACCATTACAACCGAATGTAATGAAAATATATAGGTGGTTAAATAAGGAAGATTATAAATAATTAGCTATACTAAAAAGTTTTAAATAAAGTATGTGATAAAACTTGTGTTTGAAATGAGAAATTCTAAGTAATATCTATTGACAAATGTAACTTTACTGTTTATAATAACATACATATACAATGAAGTTTAGGAATTAAAAGTTAAGTATATTATTTAACAGAGAGAATCTAGCGGTGAAAAGGATTCATAATAGAACTTTTATGCTACCTATGTAGTGCTTCATCGGCATTTAAGCCGTTATAAAAACTAATGAGGAGTACAATGTACTCGAATTAGGGTGGTAACACGATTATAGTCGTCCCTTGTGTAATTAATTTTACACAAGGGATTTTTTATTTATTTGTTAGCTTGAAAGGAGAAATAATTAATGAAACAACTAACATCAACACAAATTAGAAGAATGTACTTAGATTTCTTCGTAGAAAAAGGGCACAAAATTGAACCTAGTGCTTCTTTAGTACCGGTAGATGATCCTACTTTACTTTGGATTAACTCAGGAGTAGCAACTCTTAAAAAATATTTTGACGGAAGAGAAATACCTGAAAATCCAAGAATTACGAACTCTCAAAAATCAATTAGAACAAATGATATTGAAAATGTAGGTAAAACTGCACGTCACCACACATTCTTCGAGATGTTAGGTAACTTCTCAATCGGTGACTACTTCAAAAATGAAGCAGTACCTTGGGCGTGGGAATTTCTAACTTCTGAAAAATGGTTAGGATTAGAAAAAGAAAAATTGTCAGTAACTGTTCATCCAGAGGATAATGAAGCATATGATTTATGGAAAAATGTAATTGGTCTACCAGAAGAAAGAATTATTCGTATTGAAGGTAACTTCTGGGATATCGGTGAAGGACCATCAGGACCAAACACAGAGATTTTCTATGACCGCGGAGAAGACGCAGACACATGGTCACCAAAAGAAGAGATGTATCCAGGTGGAGAAAACGATAGATATCTTGAAGTATGGAACGTAGTATTTAGTCAATATAACCACAATGCTGACGGTACATATACAGAACTTCCTGCGAAAAACATAGATACAGGGATGGGATTAGAGAGAATAGTATCTGTATTGCAAGATGTGCCAACAAACTTTGATACTGACTTATTCATTCCAATTATTAGAGAAATCGAGAAACTTTCGGGTGCTAAATACGGTGTAAATGCAGAGCAAGATGTAGCTTTCAAAGTTATCGCTGACCACATTAGAACAGTAGCATTTGCTATAGCTGACGGTGCCTTACCGTCAAATGAAGGACGTGGATATATCTTAAGAAGATTATTACGTCGTGCAGTAAGATATGCAAAAGTTTTAGGTTTAAACAATTCATTCATGTACAAACTAACTGATGTAGTTGCTGAAATTATGGAAGATTACTATCCAAACGTTAAAGAAAGTGCAAACTTTGTTAAAGATGTAATTCTTAAAGAAGAAGATAGATTCCATGAAACACTTCATGAAGGAGAAACAATCCTAAATAACATCGCTAAAGAAGTTAAAGATACTACAAAAGTTATCTCAGGTAAGGATGCCTTCAAACTTTATGATACTTTTGGATTCCCAATTGAATTAACAGAAGAGTATGCTGAAGAATTAGGTTTAACAGTAGATATCGATGGATTTAATGAAGAAATGGAAAAACAAAAAGAGCGTGCTCGTTCTTCACGTCAAGACGATTCTTCAATGCAAGTACAATCTGACTTATACAGCAGAATAGTAGGAGACAGTGAGTTTACTGGATATACTAAACTTACAGATGAAGGTAAACTATTAGCTATAGTTGATAAAGAAGATAACTTATTAGAAAACTATAAAGGTGAAGAAATTGTAAAAGTTGTATTTGAAAGAACTCCATTCTACGCTGAAAGTGGAGGTCAAGTAGCTGATAGAGGTTTAGTATTAGCAGAAGGCTTCAAAGCAGAAGTAATAGATGTTAAGAAACTTCCAGATAAACGTCACATTCACTTAGTAAAAGTACTAGAAGGGGAATTAGTAGTTGGTAAAGAATATAAACTAGAAGTTGACAGAGCTTATAGATTAAATGTTGAGAAAAACCACACAGCAACTCACTTATTAAATGAAGCACTTCGTCATGAAGTTGGATCTCACATTAAACAAGCGGGATCATTAGTAACTGATGAAAAACTAAGATTTGATATTACTCACTTTGCTCCACTTACAAAAGAAGAAATTGAAAAAGTTGAGCAAGAAGTAAATAAACAAATTTGGAATGCACTAGAAATCAAAACAGAAGAGATGCCAATCGCAGAAGCAAGAAAACTTGGAGCACAAGCACTATTCGGTGAGAAATACGGAGATGTAGTTCGTGTAGTTTCTATCGGAGATTATTCTATTGAATTATGTGGTGGTACTCACAACGCTAACAGTGCTGAAGTAGGAATCTTCAAGATTGTCTCTGAATCAGGTGTAGCTGCAGGGGTTCGTAGAATTGAAGCCCTAACAGGAAAAGCTGCATACGAATATCTAAGAGAACAAGAAGAAACTTTACGTTCTGTTGAAAAATTAACAAAAGCTAATGCTTCAAATGTAGTAGAAAAAGTATCTTCATTACAATCTGATATTAAGAAACTATCTAAAGAAAAAGAAAGTTTACAACAAAAAATTGCTAATGCTGAATTAAACAACTTAGTAAATAATATTAAAGAAGTTAATGGAGTTAACGTATTGACAAGCGTTGTTGAATCTGAAAATATGAATCACTTAAAACAACTTGTTGACAACGCTAAGTCTAAATTAGAGAACTATGTAATTGCCTTTGCTTCAGTAAATGAAGATAAAGTAAACTTCGTAGTAGCTGTAGACAAAGCTATCACTGATAAATACAATGCTGGAAAATTAGTAAACGTACTAGCAACAGTATGTGATGGACGTGGTGGTGGACGTCCGGATATGGCTCAAGCAGGGGCTAAAAATAAAGACAATATCGATAAAGCATTCGACGAATTATTAGCTAATATTTAATAATAACTTACTTGGAAATTTGATATTTATTAATATAAATTATAGAATGTAATTGTAAGCTGTGATGCATAAAGTACAGATTAATACAATTATATTAGATGATATTACAAAGTCACTGACCCAAAAGCATAAAGAAAAGCCAAGAAAAGATTGATTAAAATTCTTTTCTTGGTTTTTCGAATGGTTTTTGATGAAAATGTTAAAAATCAAAAAATATTTTACAATAAAATCAGCGAATTCCCCTTGTTTTATGATAGTGTATACTATAACTCATAGACGTAAGGGTTCATTGATATCTAAATTTACTTTATGAAGGCTTTTTAGATTTTGCAAGCATAATTTGACAAAATTTTATTTATTAAGAAATCCCAATTTTTGAGCCGCTTTCATGAAAAATATTTTTATTATAAAATTTCAAGTTCGTTTGCTTGAAAACAAGAAAAAATTAAGGTATAATAATTCAATATATATATATATATATATATATATATATGAAAAGTGAAAAATATATAGATATTATATTTTGAATCATACATAGAAAGTATAAGTATTTATAAATCTTTTTATCGTGATTTGATTATTTATTATTTTAAAATATATATGAAAGGGAAAAGGTAGTTAATACCTAGTGCTTAATTAATGAATAATTTTAATGAAAATATCAATAAATATAAAAAGTATGCATTTCGTAAAATAGGTAAGTATTTTGGACCCTGCATTATCGGGACAATGATTTCTTTAGGTGTTGCTGTAACTGTACCATCGAATAATGCTCATGCGAGTGATACTACTTCGGAACCCGGAGCTAATAAAATTGACAATATATCTGGTGCATCAGAAGGGTATGAAGTTTTCGTACCTAAAGGAAAGAGGTATGAAAGAGATGATACAGTAGAAAGTCATGAACCTGTTTTGAAAGAAAAAGGTTATAATGGTAGGAGCTTTATTTTAAAAGCAGAGCCAAATGATAATTTGACAAATGAAGATATAGAAGATCATTTTGAGGAAGAAGGTAATAAGCTAGAAAATCTATTTGAAAAATTATATGATAAAGATGATGATAATCAAATTGATGAGAAGTATAAAAGAGCTGATGCCGATACTATAAATGAAAATGCAGGAAACCCACTTGATGATCCAAACTTTGTTGAACCTAAAGTGAGTGAAGTTAATCCTAAATATCCTCACCGTCTTGATGCAAGTAATGGTACCCCGGCTAATCCAGATAATCTTTATAAAGGAAGACCAGCGGGAGCTGACGGACTTATTGATAGTTCTGATACCATTGTTGAGTCAAATAAACCTATAACGGTAAATCCAAATTCAGAAGAGAATATAGTCAATGATGATGGTACTGTTGTATTATCTAAGTATTATCGTATTCATGTAAACGAAGGAGAACATGCTGATAAAAAGGATGATATTTATGTAGTCGGAACACAACCAAAAGTAGAGAAAACACCAATTCCGTTTGAAACAACTTATCAACGTGATGATTCAGTTCCAGAAGGAACAGAAGAAGAAGTAACAGCTGGTAAAAATGGTGAAACTGTTAAGACAACTACTTATGAACTAAACCCAACAACAGGTGAAGTGACTCCTAATGAGCCAACAAGTGAAACTACAAACCCTGTAACTCGTGTTGTTAAAAAGGGAACACAGCCAAAAGTAGAGAAAACACCAATTCCATTTGAAACACGTTATGAGGATGACAACTCAATTCCAGAAGGGGAAGAGAGAGAAGTGACAGCAGGTGTCAATGGAGAAACTGTTAAGACAACTACTTATGAACTAAACCCAACAACAGGTGAAGTAACTGCAAATGAACCAAAAACAGCAACAACAGAGCCTGTAACTCGTGTTGTAAAACGTGGTACACAACCAAAACCAGGAGAAACACCAGAGACTCCACAACCAAAACCAGGAGCAACACCAGAAACTCCACAACCAAAACCAGGAGAAACACCGGAGACTCCACAACCGAAACCAGGAGAAACACCAGAGACTCCACAACCAAAACCAGGAGCAACACCAGAAACTCCACAACCAAAACCAGGAGAAACACCGGAGACTCCACAACCGAAACCAGGAGAAACACCAGAGACTCCACAACCAAAACCAG
>NZ_DBHIUF010000024.1:0-20900 GCF_057272915.1 Gemella sp. | reverse complement strand
TATAAAGCGAATTTAGATATCAATAAACCACTGCGTCTATGAGTTTTCATGTAAACTATTTTAAAATTTAGTACTTTTGGGTTAGCCTCTCAACTAAAAAATAATTCTAAAAATCCTTAACTTTGTTATCTTACATCTTTATACATTTTTGCTATTTCTTCAACTGGCACACTGCGTCGATACATTTTTTGATATTGCTGCATCTGCCACATTGTTTTTACAGTATGTTTTTTATATCTTCTCGTAGATGTCGTGATAGGGGAGTCAATTACTGTAATTTTATAACTAAGTGCACTTAAATCTTCAGAGAGTTTATAATCTTCCATTAAAGGCATATCTTTATATCCTCCAACTTCTTCAAATACTTTCTTTGATAGAAATATCGCTTGATCCCCGAAGGCAAGGTTAGTAATACTTGCACGCATATTAGAAACAAGAGAATTTACCCACATAGGAAAGCTACTTGGATAGAATCTAATCTTTAGACAGCCGACTTCAGTAGGGCAGGCAAGTATTTTTTCTATTACATCTTTTTGCAGGACACTATCACAATGAACAAACCATAGAATATCCCCTTTAGCAATTTTCGCACCATAATTCATCTGATTTGCACGACCTTTTTTATCTGATAAGTGATATGAGTAACCGAAATAAGAAAGTTCATCTAAGATTTCTTTTGTTTTATCTGTTGAACCACCATCAACGAAAAGTACCTCATGTTCCTTTATATTATGCAAACAATACAGATTATAGATGAAATCACGTATTGTTTTTTCTTCGTTATAAATTGGCACAATAATAGTAATCATAAATACACTCCTAAAATAATAGTTAATATAATTATAACATGTAACAAAGTATTTCGAAATGATATTTACCTTTAAACTTAGTATTTAAAGTAGTTTTAATAAAAAATATAAGAAATTACAAAATAATTATTGACAAAGTAACTGTATCTATCGTATAATCACAGTAGATACAAGAAAACGTTTTTAATATCTAATTGAATTATACAAATTAATTTAAAAAGAATTAATAAGGAGGAGTATGATGGATATAAAAATTTCTAATATGTCATCTGTTCCGATTTATCAACAGGTGGCTACACAAATAAAGAGTAGTATTCTTAATGGTAGTTTAAAATGCAATGATCAATTACCTTCTATTAGAAGCTTATCTAAAGAGCTAGAAGTAGGTATAATAACAGTAAAAAAATCATATGAAGTATTATTACAAGAAGAACTCATATATTCTAAAGGAGCTGTGGGATATTTTGTAAATGATATAGATTTAGCTACTGTATTATCTATAAAAAAAGAAGAGTATTTAGTTGAACTAAAGGTAATAATTGATAATGCTATTAATGATGGACTTAATATAGAAGATATTAAGGATATAGTTGATAAAGTATTGGAGGGAAAAATTTATGATAAAAGTGAATAATTTACAGATTAATAAAAAGTCATTTCAACTAGGTCCAATAGATTTGGAGTTAGAAGGTGGATATGTGTATGCAATAACAGGTAATAGTGGAAGTGGTAAAACACTATTTCTTCAAACACTATTAGGAGCAATCTCATCGGATAAAAATGCAATTAGCTATAATAATTTGAACTTTCAACAAAATGCAGTTGAAATTAAAAAACTATATTCTTATGTAGCAGATAAACCATTGTTTTCAGATACTTTACAGGTAAATGAAGTTTTATATAAAATATCTAAATTAGATGAAAGATTTAATATAGAGAAATGTTTTGAATTTTTAAATAAACATAAGATTGTTCTTCATAGTAAAATTTATGAATTGTCTCAAGGGGAGAGGAAAATATTATTATTTTCAATAGGATATTTTACTATGTCTAGAATATTAGTATTAGATAATCCATTTTCTGGAGTAGGACTAATAGCTAAAAAAGAAATATTAAATCTTCTAAGAGATTATATGGATGAAAATAAAATGATTATTCTTGTAACTGAAGATCCTTTAGTGATAAATAGTTTAGCAGATTTTGTAATTATTTTTGAAAATGGAAGAATTAATACTAAAGAAGATATAGTAGAGCTACAAGAAAGATTTAACACTACAGATATAGAAAATATTTTACTTTCTATTATGAAGGGAGAGAACTCAAATGTATAAACAAAAATACGATACAAACTTTGGCGCAATTTGGAATTTAATTTCAAATAGAAATTACACGAAACCTTTATTATATAAGAGTTTATATTTACTATATTATTTTATTACCATCACTATAGTGCTTGAGTTATTATTTCATAAAACTTATATTATTTTAGCTGTTATTAGTTCAATAATTATTGTGATAAATGGAAGAAAATACGATGATCCTGAACATCAATTTATTGAATATCTACCGATTTCATTAAAAGATAAAGTAAGATATATTTACTATACATCTTATATAACTTTATTCTTTGGGGGAATAATATCTCTTGTATTAGATTATATTTATCGTAAAGTTAATCCTATTGAATACCTATATGCAATAATAGTAGTTATAGCATTATCAAATTTTGCTGTAATCCAAATGATTAAGACAAAAATAACACTAATATACTTCTTTATATATGATATTATTATTTATCAATTTATAGTAGGAATCTTTCGATTTTCTTTAGTGCCTTTTAGTGGATATATAGGTCCAAAATATGATAATACGCAATTTAGTTTAATAAAATTAGTACTATTAATAGTAATCACATTGTTATATTACTTTGTTAGCGTAAATATTTTATTAGCACATAATAGAGAAAATAAACGAGTAGATAAAAAGTATAAAGGAAAACTTGTTTTAATTCTGTTCCTTTTAATAAGTACAAGTGTCTTAAAAATTTATACATTTGAAGCTAATATGTTCTTTGAAGGAATTAAAGAAGGAACTAAAGATGCGACTAGAGTTGAATTAATAAATACTTATAATGAAACCAAGTAAGGTTAAGCAAGCATAAAACGAAAATAAAAGAATATAAGAAAGCTAGTGATTTAGTACAGAAAATAGTGTTAGTCATAGCTTTTTTATTTATGTTATAGTGAGGTAGGGAAAGAAAAAAAAGAAGACTTGGTTAGCTAAGTCTTCTTTGTATTAATATTTCTTATTTGAATTCTGCTGTGTTAACACGAACTCCAGGACCCATAGTTGTAGTTACAGCTACAGATTTGAAGTAAGTTCCTTTAGCAGCAGCTGGTTTAGCTTTAGCTAAAGCGTCTTGAACAGCGTTGAAGTTTTCAACTAAGTCTTCAGTTGAGAATGAAACTTTACCGATTGGAGTGTGAACAACACCAGCTTTTTCAGCACGGTATTCAACTTTACCAGCTTTGATTTCATTAACAGCTTTAGTAACGTCCATAGTTACAGTACCAGTTTTAGGGTTTGGCATTAATCCTTTAGGTCCTAATACACGACCGATTTTACCAACTTCTCCCATCATGTCTGGAGTAGCTACGATTACGTCAAAATCAAACCAACCTTGTTGGATTTTAGTGATGTATTCACCTTGTCCTACGTAGTCAGCTCCTGCTGCTTCAGCTTCTGCTGCTTTATCACCTTTAGCAAAAACTAAAACTTTAGCAGTTTTACCAGTTCCTTTAGGAAGAACTACTGCTCCACGAACTTGTTGGTCGTTTTTACGAGTGTCAACTCCTAAACGGAATGCAACTTCTACAGTTGCGTCAAAATTAACTGTGCTTGTTTTTTTAGCTAATTCGATTGCTTCTACTACAGAGTATAGACTAGAAGAATCTACTAATTTAGCTGCTTCAAGATATTTTTTACCTTTTTTTGCCATTATAATTATCCTCCTATTCTCCTATTAAGATACCCATACTTCTTGCAGTACCTTCGATCATACGCATTGCTGCTTCTACAGAAGCTGCGTTTAAGTCAGCCATTTTAAGTTCAGCGATTTCTTGAACTTGAGCTTTTGAAACTGTAGCAACTTTGTCACGGTTAGGTACAGAAGATGCTTTTTCAATTTTAGCTGCTTTTTTAAGTAATACTGGTGCAGGTGGTGTTTTAGTAATGAAAGTAAATGAACGGTCTTCATATACTGAGATTACTACTGGAATAATTAATCCTGCTTGGTCTTGTGTACGAGCATTGAATTCTTTACAGAATCCCATGATGTTTACACCAGCTTGACCTAACGCTGGACCAACTGGTGGAGCTGGGTTAGCTTTACCTGCTGGTACTTGTAATTTAACAACTTTTATAACTTTTTTAGCCACGATAAAACCTCCTATATATTTTTCGTGATGTGGTCATTTGAACGTCTTTGAATTTTTCGTTCTCCCACTCAATCAAGTTTTGTATTTTTACATACTTGAATATAATATCACACTGGATAAGTAATTGCAAGTATTTTATTAAGTTTTTTTTAAAAAAAATTATCTTTAGTAAAAATAATTCTACTTTTATTGAGTAGATATTAAAATAATACAACTAAGTCTCTTAAAATTCAAGTGATAATGTGAAGTATTTAATAATGATATGTAGTAAAATTAAAAGAAAAATATAAATGCCTAATATCATAGAAGAAAAGTTTTTCTAAACTGGGATTTTTCCCTGAGTGAACTATTGACTTTTTCCTGTAGGTAGTGTAGAATTGTAACTATGGTATGTAACAAATTGTTGATATTTAAATATTAACAAAATAGTGATATCATAATAAAATTTTTTCAAAATAGAAAGAGGTTGCAAGATGATTTATGGAATAATCAGTGTTGCAGCTTTACTTGTTGGACTTTTAGTTGGATATGTTATTTCGAAAAATTCTATTCAAAAGAAATTAGAATTATCTAAGCAAGACGCCGATTATATTATAGGTGAGGCAAGAAAAGAAGCTAGATATATAGTTGAAAAAGAAACAACTATAGCTAAAAAAGAAGCTGAAGAGATAATTAACATTGCAAATAAAGAAGCAGAATTTAAAAAACTAGATATTCAAAGACAAGAAGATAGAATCGTTCAAAAAGAATCTTCATTAGAACGTCAAACAGAGCTTTTAAATAAAAAAGACGAATTGTTAAGTTCAAGAGAGATGAAATTGGAAGAGAAATCTCAATTACTTGAAGAAAAAAGTACTGAGGTTAATCAACTTAAGATTCAACAAGAAACAGAGTTGCAAAGAATTGCAAACTTAACAGAAGAACAAGCTCGTGAAGAGATTATGGCCACAGTAGAAACTGATATGGCTAAAGATATGGCAATATATATAAGAAATAAAGAACTAGAGGCGAAAAGCGTCGCTGATAAACGTGCAAAAGAACTTATCGTTCAATCATTGCAACGTTTTGCTACAGATGTAGTAAGTGAAACTACTGTGTCTGTTGTAGATCTTCCAAGTGATGATATGAAAGGTCGTATTATCGGACGTGAAGGAAGAAATATTCGTACTTTAGAAACATTAACAGGTGTAGACTTAATTATTGATGATACTCCGGAAGCGGTTATCCTTTCTGGATATGATCCAATTCGTCGTGAAATTGCTAAAACAGCAATTAAGTCACTTATTGATGATGGGCGTATTCACCCTTCAAAAATTGAGGAAGCTGTTGATAAAGCGCGTAAGAATATTGATCAAGTTATTCGTGATGCAGGAGAACAAGCTACATTTGACCTTGGAATCCATAATATGCATCCTGACTTAGTAAAAATCGTTGGTAAGTTAAAATATAGAACAAGTTATGGCCAAAATGGACTACAACACTCTATGGAAGTAGCGTATATCGCAGGACTTATTGCAGCTGAGTTAGACTTAGATGTTGCAACAGCACGTCGTGCAGGATTGCTTCATGATATTGGGAAAGCACTTGATCATGAAATTGAAGGTTCGCATGTTGAAATTGGTGTAGCATTAGCTCTTAAATATAAAGAGAATGCGATTGTAGTAAATGCAATAGCATCACACCATGGTGATACTGAACCAACACATCCGATTTCTGTTATTGTTGCCACAGCGGATGCACTTTCTGCATCACGTCCAGGGGCTCGAAGAGAGTCATTAGAAAACTATATTAAACGTCTACAAAAACTTGAAGAAATTGCAAATGAACACAAAGGTGTAGAGAAAACATTTGCTATTCAAGCAGGTCGTGAGATTCGTGTAATCGTAAATCCAGAAGAGGTAGATGATACAAAAACTTACAAAATTGCCAAAGAAGTTAAAAATAAAATCGAAGAAACGATGCAATACCCAGGAAACATTAAAGTTAATGTTATTCGTGAGGTTAGAGCAGTTAAGGTTGCAAGATAGTAAATTAAGCGATTGGAAATTATCCAATCGCTTTTTTATGTCGAATTATAAAGTCGAGGGTTCGTGTTTTCTGCTAATATTATGGCTGTAATTATATTAATAGATTAGTTTGTAATATTAATGGTAAATTTATAGATGTAGAATAATTGCAATTTTCCAAGCGGAATATTATAAATAGAAACACAGTTTAGTGCTAATAATTTTGAGTTTAATTTGCCTTATAAATTGAACAAATATAATTATTTTTAGTAAAGTTTTTGGGTTAAAGAACAGTGTTTGTAATTTTATATATCGTGTATAGTGATAAGAATAATTTAAATATTAAAAAATATAAGAAGCGAAGAAAACGCTTTATACACGGTAACTTTATTTATTTATCAATGAATAAATAAATAATATCTTTGATAATTTTAACAAAAATTTGAATATAGTACTTTGTTAAATTATATGTATTTTAATAAAATCTGTATTAAAACAGTGTTGAAAAAATATCCTTGTTATTGTATAATCTTTACTGTAGATGTAGAACAATTATTATCTATGTAATTATTATAAATTTTTAAGGAGAGTGTTATTATGACAAACACTGTAGAATCTAAAGTATTTTTAGAACCTCAAGAAGTTTATGAACTTACTATTAAAAAAGGTACTGCTAAAGCAACTGCAGGTCTTAAATATATGTTGAGTTTAGGTTTCTTAGGTGGGGCATTTATCGGGGTAGGATTTTTAGCCTTACTTCGTGTATCAGGATCAATTCCTAAAGAATTTGGCGGAATTGGTGCATTACTTGGAGCATCTGTTTTCCCAATCGGACTTATTTGTATTTTAGTTGGTGGTGGAGAATTAGTTACAGGTAATATGATGGCTGTAACTGTTGCGTGGTTTAATAAGAAAATTAGTTTTAAACTGTTGGCTAAAAACATGGTAGTTATTACATTTGCTAACCTTGTTGGTTCTCTAGTTATTGCTTATTTCTTAGGGCATTTAACTGGTTTAACTGGTGGAGCAATTGCTGCTAAAACTATTTCAGCTGGTGAATCAAAAGTATACTTAACATTCTGGCAAGTATTCTTCTCAGCTGTAGGTTGTAACTGGCTAGTAGGTATGGCAGTATGGTTAAACTTCGCTGCTAAAGATGTAGGTAGTAAAATGTTTGGTGTATGGTTCCCAATTATGACTTTCGTTGCTATTGGATTCCAACACTTGGTTGCGAACATGTTCGCAATCCCAGCTGCAATGTTTGAAGGTGCAAATATCTCAGTTTTACAATTCGTTCAAAACATGGGAACAGTATTTTTAGGTAACTTTGTAGGAGCTGTTACTTTAGTTTCTGCTCTATACACATTTGCTTATAAAAAATAATAATAGAGAAAATTTAAAATCCTTTAAATAACAAAAATGAAGTAGGATATAATTCCATACTTCATTTTTTTGTTAACTTACAAAGTGATATTTGTTAGATTTAGTTTTATATAACAGATTTAAAATAATAGTATATAAATCTTATGAAAAGATAATATAAAAAAGATTCCAAATTACTAAACTTGGAATCTTTAATTTATATTAGTCTTCTACTTTTACAACCCAACCGAATTTATCTTCAACTTTACCTAATTGGATACCAGTAAGTAGGTTATAGATTTTTTGAGTCCATTCTCCAGGTTTGTTATCAGTGATAAGTTCTAATTTTTTAGTACCATCAAATAATTCACCAACTGGAGCGATTACCGCTGCAGTACCGCATAGGAATACTTCTTCAAGTTTTCCATTATCGTAAGCTTCATAAACTTCTTCAAGAGATAATTTTCTTTCTTCTACTTTTTCACCTAGTGATTTAAGTAATTCTAATACAGAAGCACGAGTGATACCTGGAAGGATAGAACCATTTAATTCTGGAGTAACAAATGTTCCATCAATTTTGAAGAAGATATTCATAGCCCCACCTTCTTCGATGTATTTTTGTTCAACTCCATCTAGCCATAGTGATTGAGAGTAACCAAGTTCTTGAGCTTTTTTCTGACCTTTTAGAGATCCAGCGTAGTTACCTGCTGTTTTAGCGAATCCGAATCCACCACGAACAGCACGTACGTATTCGTGTTCTACGAAGATTTTGTTTGGTTGTAATCCTGCTTTGAAGTAGCTTCCTGATGGTGATAAGATAATTACGAATTTAACTTCGTTATTTGGGTGTACTCCAAGTGCTTCTTCTGCACCGTATAAGAAAGGTCTAACGTATAGAGAAGTACCTTCAGATTTTGGAATCCATTCTTTATCGATAGAGATTAATTTTTTAAGTGCAGCTAATGCAAATTCTTCATCTAGCTCAGGTAAAGCGATACGGTCTGAAGATTTGTTTAAGCGTTTGAAGTTTTGTTCTGGACGGAATAAAACTGCTTCTCCATTGGCATTGTATGCTTTCATACCTTCGAAAACGCTTTGTCCGTAGTGTAATACATTTAATGCAGGTGACATTGGGATTGGGCCATAAGGAACGATTCTTGGATCGTACCACCCTTTATCAGAAGACCAATCCATAACGAACATATGGTCTGTAAAGACTGTACCAAATCCTAATTTATCATCAGGTGTTTTTTCTTTTGGAGTAGATGTAAGTTCTACTCGGATATCATTTACTGTTAATTTTGTCATAGTTATATTTCTCCTTATCTTTTAAAACAATTAATTTTTAATGTGTTAGAAATATTATAATACTAATCAACTCATTTTTCAATACTTTTCTTAGAGTTTTCTGAAATTTTATACCAAATATCCGATATTTCATCTTGAAAAGTGATTGAAAATAATTTAAAATGTTATATAGTCATTGTTGATAAATTTGTCTAATATTTAAGATACTAATTTAATTTTTGTTGAAAATATGTTACAATATTAGAAATGTTACATTAACAATGTACCTAATTTCAAAGGAAGGTAGATATATATGGATATAAAAAAATCATTAGAAAACAAATTTAACACATCTTTAGCGAATCTTACAGGATCACCAATTAGAGAATTTGATGCATTTGCTTCAACGATTGATGGGATTATCAAGTTAACACTGGGAGAGCCTGATTTTGACACTGCTGAAGAGGTTAAAGAGGCTGCGAAAGTTGCTTTAGATAATAATAGAACACACTACTCGGTAAATAATGGTATTGAGCCATTAAGAGCAGCGTGGGCTAAAAATTTAGAAAAAAGATATAATTTGAAATACAGTTCTGATGAGGTTATTGTAACAATAGGTGCTTCTGCAGCAATAGAACATACGATTTCAGCAATTACTAATCAAGGGGATACTATTTTAGTAGTGACACCATATTTTTCAGCGTATGAGGGTGTAGGTATTCTAAATAAATGTAATATTAAATTTATTGATACAGCTGATAATGGGTTTAAAGTTCGTCCAAGTGATTTAGAAAAAGCATTAGAGGAAAATAAAGATGCAAAAGCAATTTTAATTAACTATCCGAATAATCCAAGTGGTGTTTCTTATACTAGAGAAGAAGTTAAAGAAATTGCTGATTTATTAGGAAAATATGATATTTTTGTGCTTAGTGATGAAATTTATGGAGATATTACATATAACTATAAACACACTTCATTAGCTGAGTTTATCCCAGAACAAACAGTTCTAATCAGTGGCTTATCAAAATCTCATGCTATGACAGGATGGCGTGTAGGATTTATCGCAGCGCCTCAAGCGATGATTAGAAAAATTGGTGTGTTTCACCTATTTACAGTATCTGGAGCCCCAACATTTATTCAAGATGCTGCTGTAGTAGCTTTAACAGATGAAAATGTAGATAAATATAATAATTATATGATTGAAACTTATAGAGAAAGAAAAGATTATATGGTTCCAAGACTTCGTGAATTAGGTTTTGAAATTCCTGAAATTGATGGAGCATTTTATATTTTTGCTAAGATTCCAGTGGAATACCGTGAACTAGGTGCTATGGAATTTTGTAAATTATTAGCGAAAGAGGCTCGTGTTGGGGTTATCCCTGGGACAGCATTTGGGAAAGCATACAATGACTTCTTTAGAATTAGTTATGCAACAAGCATGGAAAATATAAAAGAAGCTGTTGAAAGAATTTCTCAATTTATGAATAGGTAATTAAATATAGAAGAAAGGTTATTTAAATGAAAGGAAAATTCATAACAGTAGAAGGTTCAGACGGTTCAGGTAAAACGAGCTTTATCAACTTTGCTACAGAGTATTTGAAAGAAAAGGGATATAAAGTAATAACAACACGTGAACCTGGTGGGACAGAGTTTAGTGAGAAAGTTAGAGAACTACTTTTTGATAGTTCAAATGATATTGATGCTAAAACTGAAAGTTTACTGTTTTGTGCTAGTCGACGTGATCATATCGTAAAAAAAATATTACCTCATGTAAATGAAGGATATATTGTAATTTGTGATCGTTTTGTCGATAGCTCGGTTGCTTACCAATCTTATGGACGAGGGCTTTCTAAACAAGATATTTTAGATATAAATGCATATGCAACTGATAATCTTGAACCAGATTTGACACTATATTTCTGTGTAGATGTTGAAGTTGGGCTAGCTCGTACAAAAAATAGAGATGACAATAACCGAATGGATCAAGAAAGTCTAGATTTTTACAAAAATGTAAAACGTGGTTATGATGATCTTTCAAAAGAAAATACCGAACGTATTAAGGTAATTGATGCGAGTGATACATATGAGAATGTGCAAAAACAAGCACTTGCTATATTGGAAGGATTTTTAAACAATGAACTTTAGTAAAGATACAATTGTAATAAAATCTTTAACAAATACATTAAAAACAGATAAACTATCCCATGCCTATTTAGTAGTAGGTGAGGATAGTTTATATTGTGATGAGTTTATTTTGAGTTTTGTTAAAGCAATTTTTTGTTTAGAAAATAAAGATAAAGAATTTTACAGTTGTGAAAATTGTAAAAACTGCAATAGTATAAATCATGGAAATTATGTTGATTTTTATAAATTATCAAGTGAAACTTCGATAAAGAAAGATGAAATACAAACATTAAAATCTGATTTGAGCGTTAAATCATTTTATGGTAAGAAGATATACTGGATAAAAGATATTGAAAAAATGACTGAGCAAGCAGCAAACAGCTTACTTAAATTTTTAGAAGAACCAGAAGATGACATTATAGCTATTCTTAGTTGTAAAAATATTAGCGCTGTACTACCGACGATTATTTCACGTTGTCAACAGATTAAATTAATTGGACAAAGTGAAAATATTGAGATTGAACAGAATGAAGAGTTAATAAATATTGTTAGAGAATATGTAAAAAGATATATGAGAAAACCTCATCTTGCTAATATTTATCTATTAGAAAAATTAAAAACTAAAGATGAAGTAGTAGAGTTTTTCAAATATTTAAATATGGAAGTTTCTAAGTGCTATAGTGAAGAAACCGTAAGTGATGTTGTTAATCTTAGTAAGGTACAGGAAAAAATACTTCAAGCACTAGCAGACTTGAATGGGAATGTTAATGCAACATTGGTACTGGAAAAATTTGTCTTTATGATTTTATTGGATAATAATAATTTAGAATTTTTAATAAGAGGTTAGTATGGAAGATAATTTGAGAGTTGATATAGTTTCTAAAAATTTTAAAATATTACAAAAAGTGGATCATTATAGTATGTCAACGGACTCTTTTTTACTGCCATATTTTGCCAATGTGCCGAGAAGTTTTAAAAAGAATATAATAGAGCTTTGTAGTGGGAACGGTGGTATCTCGATAATTCTTAGAGAGAAGACTGATGCGAAAATAGAAATGTTAGAAATTCAAGAAGATTTAGTTGAACTGAGTAAAAAAAGTTTAGAGTTAAATGAAATTACTAATGTGGCTGTGCGAAGTGGTGATATAAGAAATGTAAAAAGATATTATAAACCATCGTCTTTCGACTATGTAATTTGTAATCCACCATATTTTCCTGTAGAGAATATGCCGAATCAACGTGAAAAGTTTAATCACAATATTTCACGTCATGAATTACTATGTAACCTTAGTGATGTAGTGCAGGCGATTAGATATTTAGTTAAACAAAATGGAAAGTTTGCACTGGTTCATAGAACTTATAGAATAAGTGATATCATCTCTGAATGTGAGAAAAATGGACTAGCAATTAAGAGAATAAGATTTGTATACAGTAAACCTTCAAGTGAAAATAGTAAAATAGTATTAATTGAGGGTAGTATCTCTAAGGTTAGTGATATTAAAGTAGAGCAGCCATTTTATATTTATAATGAAGATGGAAGTTATACAGATGAGATGAAGAAAGTGTACGGAATTTATGAGTAGTTTTATGTATATAGTTGAGTGTTGTGACAAAACTTGGTATACTGGATATACAACAGATATTGTTAGAAGGATAAAAACTCATAATGCCAAAAAAGGTGCAAAATACACAAGGGTGAGGGTACCTGTAAAACTTATATATTTTGAAGAATTTGAAACAAAAAGTGAAGCTACAAGTGCAGAAAGTTTATTCAAAAAACGTACTCGTAGAAGCAAAGAAGAGTATATTTTACTTAATTTGGATACAGAAAAAAGGAAAAAAATAAAAGAATTTAATATGAAAATAAAGGAAAAATAACTATGTTATATTTAGTGGGAACACCAATAGGCAATTTGGAAGATATTACATTAAGAGCTCTTAGAGTGCTAAAAGAAGCGGATATAATAGCTTGTGAAGACACGAGAAATACTCAGAAGTTATTGAATCATTATGAGGTGAAGGGTAAAAAACTACTTAGTTATCATGAGCATAATGAAGATAAAATGAGTGATAAAATAATAGAATACTTAGAAGAAGGATTAGATATAGCATTGGTAACTGATGCAGGAATGCCATGTATTTCAGATCCAGGATATGTACTTGTAGAGAAGGTAAAGCGTGCAGGACTAGATGTTGTTGCTTTACCAGGTGCTAATGCTGGACTTACAGCATTGGTAGCTAGTGGGATAGAATCTTATAATTATACTTTTTATGGATTTTTACCGAGAAAAAGTAAAGAACTTAAGCAAAAGTTAGAAATTATTTTAAGCTCAAAGACAACGGGTATTTTGTATGAAAGTCCACATAGGGTAAAAAATTTAGTAGAAGAGATTGCTAAGATTGCATCAACAAGAAAAATTGCAGTAGCGAGAGAACTTACGAAGATGTTTGAACAAATAGAAACATACGAAGCAAGTGTGATATTAGAAATGTTAGGTGGAGAGATTAAGGAAAAAGGGGAATTTGTTGTTATTATTTCTCCATCAAAAGATGAAGAACATACAGACCTTAATCTTGATGATATTGTAGAAATAATATACGAAAAAGTTCAAAGTGGTGAAAAAAAATCAGAAGCTATTAAAAATACTGCTAAAGAATACGGCATAAATAAAAAAGAGGTTTATAGTTTGTATCATGAAAAATATGATTAGTTTCATAGCTATAAATATATTAATAGTGGTGTTTCTAATTGCCGCAATACATATGAAAATATTTTTCCTACCATTAACATTTTTTGTATTCCTAAATATATATATGATTTATAGAAGAAGTTCAGAGTTGGATAAAAATGAACAGAAGAAAAAAATTATGTTGCATAATGTAAAGAACTCTTTAGGAGTGATACTCGGTTACACAGAAGCGCATAATGATGAATTAATTACTAAAGAAGAACTAGATGAAAGAATTAATGAGGAAATTCAAGAGATAGTTTCAATGATAAAAGACGAGATTTATAAATAGATCTCGTCTTTTTGTATTGATTGATAAAAATAGGGGTGATTCGACAAAATAGATTTCCCGGAAACTTTGATTTTTGAGGCATTTCTACCAGTATATTAATCAATGGAGTTATTAATAATTCTTTGATTTTCTCTAGATTTTTTTCTGCGTTTTTTCCAAGTGTTAGCAGAGAAGAATACTATTAGTGGCATTAATTCCAAACGTCCTAGTAACATTGATACAGATAAAACCATTTTTGTAAAGTACGGTATTTCTGAGAAGTTACTCATAGGACCGTAGTGATTGAATGCTGGTCCAGCATTACTGATTGATGTCACCGTTAAAGAAATAGCATCTTCAAAGTCATTAATTTGGAATGTTACCAGAAATAAAATAATAACATAGACAAATCCGAATAATAGAAGATAGTTAGACAATGGAGTAGTATCTTTAACTACTTTACCATCTATCTTGAACATTGTTATTTTTCGTGGATTTAGTGCTTTACTTATACTTTGTTTAGCATTTTTAACGAAGAAAATTAGACGTGGAATTTTAATTCCTCCGGCAGTACCACCAGTACAACCACCAACAATCATAAGAATTAGTATTATCATTTTAGAAAATACAGGCCAAATATTAAAATCGTTGTAAGTGAATCCAGTAGTCGAAACAACTGATGAAACGGTAAAGAATACATCCAGCAAACTATGATTAGGAGTATCGTAAGAACGATAAATATCTAAAAACATAATTATAGAAAGGATAGATATCATACCGAAAAACCATTGTAACTCTTCGCTTTTTAGTATTTTAAAGTATCTCTTAAAAATTACAAAATATATTAAGCTAAGATTCATAGAAAAAATCAGCATAAAAATAGCTATAACTACAGTAATGTATGTACTATTATAATATGCTATTCCGGCATTCTTTACAGCGAATCCTCCAGTTCCAGCTGTAGAGAAGGCTAGATTTATACTATCAAAAACTCCGATTCCACCTAGTAATAATAAAAAGAATAAAATTACTGTAAGAGCAATATATATCCCGTATAGGTAGATTGCAGTCTGCTTCATTGAAGATACTACTTTACCGAAGTATGGACCAGGAACTTCAGCTTTTGCTATATGAATAGTATGAGGTGAACGTGGGAGAATTGCTAATGCAAACACGATAACCCCCATACCTCCGATGAAATGTGTAAAACTACGCCAAAATAACAAACTCTTTTCTATAGATTCTACATCTTGTAATATAGTTGATCCTGTCGTAGTGAATCCACTAACTGTCTCAAAGAAACTATCTATATAATGTGGAATTTCTCCAGATAAATAAAATGGAAGAGCTCCAAGTATAGAAAAGATAATCCATGTTAGGGTTACAATTACATATCCTTCTCTTTTATAAAAATCACGTTCAGTAACATCTTTTGTAAAAAAATGTATAATTAGTGATAAAATAAAACAAATCATAATTGTACTGAAAAATGAATTAGTAATTTTAATGGGTTCATGATAAATCACTGATACTATTGTTGGTAAAATTAATAAAGCTGCTAAGAGCATTATCATCTTACCAACAACGTGAAAGACCATTTTAAAATTCATAGATTACCTCCTTGCAAGAATATCATCGATATGTTCAAGTTTATGTTCATAACTTACTACAACAACATTATCATTTACTTTTATCTCATCCTCACCATTTGGGAAAATTTGTTTATTATTTCGTATAATAAAAGCGATAAGCATATTGTCGTTAATATCAAGATCTTTAAGTTTAGTGCCTATAACTTTAGCATTTTCACTTGTAATTTTGAATTCTATAACTTCAGCTTTACTGTTAGCAATACGATAGTAGCTTTCTATATCGGTAGTTCGACTACATTGTAATGATTTAGTATACTTTTTAATAATATTACCAACAATTTCTTTAGGTGTAATGTATGAATATTGTCCGATATCTTCAGCGATTTGTTTAAGAGAAGCACGATTTACTTTTGCGACAGTTTTTTTAATACCTAGTTTATGTGCATAGAGATTAATTATAATATTCTCCTCATCAAGTCCTGTAAGAGAAATGCAACTATCAAATGTTTGTATACCTTCTTCAATTAGCGTATCACGATCACTTCCATCTGCCCATATAACGTCAATCTCAGGAAAAGTCTCACTCAATGCTATTGCCTTTTCTTTATCAATTTCGATTACTTTTGTGTAAAAAGATGCTTTTTGTAAAAATTCTACAAGATAATGAGCTACTTTTCCTGCTCCGATTATTAAAGAAGAGGTTACTTTTTTCTCAAGATTCTCTTTATTTCCTAGTAGTTTATAGAATTTTTTTAAATTTTTATTTGAAGCTGTAATATGAACTTTATCTCCAACTTCAAAAACATAATTTCCTCGAGGGACAAAAACTTCCCCTTGTCTTTCAACAAGGCAGACTAATGAAGGGAAATCAATAATTTTTTTACTTTCAATAAGGGATACACCTTTAAGTACACTGTTTTCATTAATTATTACTTCTAAGATATTAAATTTATTAGCAGAAAAACTTTCTACTTTTATAGCTGTAGGGTATTTCAGCATATAGAAAATTTGTTTTGCTGCTTCGTATTCAGGGTTAACCATAAGATCAATCCCTAGAGATTGTTTTATAAACTCTTTTGTTTTAGAATATTCAGGATTACGTATTCTTGCGATTGTATATTTAGACCCTATTTGTTTTGCAGCGATACATGAAATCATATTTATTTCATCGCTTGTAGTTACTGATATAAACATATCGGCATTAGCTGCATCAGCTTCTAATAATATGTCAGAATTTGCACCATTACCGACTAATCCGTTAATATCATATGTTTCAACGAGCTTTTCAACACGACGCTCATTTGTGTCAATAATTGTTACTTCATCAAATGTGTTAGAAAAATCAGCACAAAGAAGTTCACCGACTTTACCACCACCGACTATAATTACTTTCACTTTAATACTCCTTTTTGAAATGATATTCCTATTATAACCTAAAATATAATAAAATGCTATAAGCTTATAATTTTGTAGTAAGGTAATGGAAGTGAGAGATGAGATAATTGAGAGTGATTCATTCGGAGAAATAGATTTTATCGAGGTCCCCAGCACAGTTTATTTAATATCTAAACAGCTTTTATAAAGAAAATTTAGGTATTATAAAACATTGTATCTATGAGTTCTCAAATAATTTTTTAAAAATTTTAAGATTTTTGAGCAACTCTATAATAATTATATAACTCTATTGTTTAGATACAATTATTCTTTTGATAGTTCGGTTAGGAAGATGAAATTGGCTGAGTAGAATTATCGATATAAGTAGGTTCATTATTAAGTTAGAATTTATAGAATTGACAAGAGGTGAAAATATTAAAATATTATAAAATAGTGCTATTTATATTTGGTGTAGTTCTACAAATTTTTAATTATACTATATTAAAATAATTTAGTTTATGTTATAATTAGTGTTGGGAAATAATCTTTTCATTAAATTTCAATGGTTAGTAAAAAAGGAGGAGCATAAGGTGGCGAAAATATCTAAACAAGATATCGACTATATTTTTGATAATATTGATATAGTTAGTCTCGTTAGTGAATACGTAAAATTAGAAAAACGCGGACAAAATTACTTAGGATTATGTCCATTTCATAATGAGAAGACACCATCTTTTACGGTCTCACCTGAGAAAAAAATAGCCCATTGTTTCGGATGTGGTAAAGGTGGAAATATATTTCAATTTGTATCGCTAATAGAAAATATTACATATAATCAAGCAATCGCAAAGCTAGGGACAAGGTTAGGACTGGATATAGAGTCAAATAATAATAAAGAAGAGAGTTACGATTTAAATAATGAACTTGATATAATGTACTATGGACACAGGCTTTTAGCAGATTATTTTAATTATATCCTCCTAAATACAAAAGAAGCAGAAGATGCGCTTAATTATTTATTAGATAGGGGACTGAGTGTAGATGTTATTAAGCATTTTAATATTGGATATGCGCCCCGTGAAAACAATATTGCTTTAAACTTTTTTAATTCGAACAAAATCAATTTAGATTTAATGGTTGAAGCGGGACTATTAGGAAAAAATGATAATGAAGATTACTATGATGTCTTTAAAGATAGAATAATGTTTCCTATAAAAAATAATCAGAATCAAGTTGTAGCATTTTCTGGAAGAACTATGTCTATGGATAAGAGTGTTCCAAAATACTACAATACGCACGAAACGAAAATTTTTGAAAAAAGAAAAGTTTTATATAATTTTTCAGACGCACGCTCATTTATAGCTAAAGAAAATGAAGTGATATTATGCGAAGGGTATATGGACGTTATTAAAGCTCATCAAAATGGCATAAAAAATGCCGTAGCATTAATGGGAACAAACATAGATAATAATAAATTAAAAGAAGTTTTATCACTTGTAAAAAAAATAACTCTTAGTTTAGATAATGATGAAGCGGGTTCTAAAGCACAAATAGAAATTGGAAATAGAATTATCGAGACAACGGATAATGTTTATAAGTTAAAATTTTCTGGTGCTAAAGATTTGGATGAATTTTTAACTGAAAAAAATTCTAAAAATCCTGATTTTGATGTTGAAAATTATTTAAGAAATAATAAAGAGCACTTTATTAATTATAAAATTGAATATTGTAAAAATGATTCAAAAACTAATATTGAACAACGTATTAAATATAAAAATGAACTACTTGTTAATATTGCTTATGTAGAAGATGAATCACTGAAATACATGTTACTTACCAATTTGGCAGAGGAGTTCGGAATCGAGCGACAAGTTCTTCTTAAAGAATTAGGTAAAGTAAATGTGAAAAGAAAAAGAGCGGCAGAAGAATGGATAGTGCCAGCCAATCCAGAGCTGTTGTTTAGAACGACTAATTATGACAAAAAGATGTGTAGATTATTTAAATACTTTTTTGTCGATAGGGCGTTATTTGTTGAAAAATATAACGATTTAGAGAAGTGTCAATTCCCTCAAGAAGTTTTTGTGAATCTGATGGATTATTTGGTAATTTATTATAATAATAATTTGGAATTCCATATTTATAAATTTATACACAGTATTGAGGATGAAGAAGTAGTAAGGCTTGCAACATATATAGATGAAACAGATTTTTTAATTGAGGAGAATCCAATATCAGATGTTGTTGGTGATTATATACGATATTTCTCAAATAAACAAGTGACATTAAAAGAAATTAAAGATAGGCTAAGAATCGCTATTCAAGAGATGGATATTGAAGCTCAAAAAGAATTGTTGTTGCAAGTTAAAAATTATAAGAAGTAGAAGGAGAAGAACATGGTTAAGAAAGTAAAAGATTTTGAAACGATTAAAAACGAATTGTTAGAAAAAGGTAAAAAACAAGGGGAGTTAACTCAAGAAGAAATAGTTGAATCATTGTCGAAATTAGATGTTTCTTCAGAGACTATGGATGATTTCTATGAAGAGTTAAATAATGAGGATATTATCTTGATTAATGCCAATCATGAAGAAGAAGAGGAAGAAGAGCTTGATCTTGAAGATTTATCAGTTCCAGCAGGAATCAGAACTAATGATCCTGTAAGAATGTACTTAAAAGAAATCGGGAAAGTTCCTCTATTATCAAAAGAAAAAGAATTAGAACTTTCTAAAATTATCGAAACAGGAACAGAAGAAGAAAAAGAACAGGCTAAAAAAGATTTAGCTGAAGCCAATTTGCGTCTTGTAGTAAGTATTGCAAAACGTTATGTAGGACGAGGAATGTTATTCTTAGACTTAATCCAAGAGGGTAACATGGGGTTAATCAAAGCTGTAGAAAAATTTGACTACTCAAAAGGTTTCAAATTCTCTACATATGCAACTTGGTGGATTCGTCAAGCAATCACTCGTGCTATTGCAGACCAAGCTAGAACTATCCGTATCCCAGTTCACATGGTTGAGACTATTAACCGTCTAATTCGTATTCAAAGACAATTACTTCAAGATTTAGGTCGTGAACCAAAACCTGAAGAAATTGCCAAGAAAATGAATATGACTCCAGAAAAGGTACGTGAGATTTTAAAAATAGCTCAAGAGCCAGTTTCGTTAGAAACACCAATAGGTGAAGAGGATGATTCACATTTAGGAGATTTTATCGAAGATAAAGAAGCCCAATCTCCAGTAGAGCACGCTGCAAATGAATTACTAAAAGAACAACTAGAAGAGATACTAGAAACACTAACTGATCGTGAAGAAAATGTTCTAAAATTACGTTTCGGTCTAAAAGATGGTAAGACTCATACTCTAGAAGAAGTAGGTAGTGCGTTTGGGGTAACTCGTGAACGTATTCGTCAAATTGAAGCAAAAGCTATCAGAAAATTAAAACACCCATCGAAGTTGAATAAACTAAAAGGCTTTATGGAGTAGGTTTAACAGGTGTTGATATAACAAGGATATGACGACTAGAGATTTCTCTAGTGGGCAAAAAGTGGGCAAGAAAAAATATTCTTATAAAATATAAGAAAAAATAAGGTTAAAAAGTTAACACAGCTCATATGATAACATATAGACGAAGTGGTTTATTGATATCTAAATTTGCTTTATAAAAGCTTTTTAGATGTCTAATAAGCTGTGCGGGGGGTGACTCGACAAAATCGATTTCTTCGAAATCGAGATTTTGTCGAGTCACGCTTTTTTTAGTAGTGGATAAATATATCACCGTGTGCATTTGCTGGTTTAAATAGTGTTATGATAAATGTGAAGAAAGCTATGATTGATGGAATGAAAGTCCAACAAAATAGCGGCAGTGTCAAGATTTTTGTGTAAACACAATCTGATGTTTTAAATAAAGTTAACT
>NZ_DBHIUF010000023.1:0-21033 GCF_057272915.1 Gemella sp. | reverse complement strand
GTTTGATTGTTCGTCTTCTTCTTGAGAAGACTTTTACTATTCTATCATCAACTTTGAACTTTGTCAATAGTTTCTTTTATGTTTTTTTAAAAAAACTAATTTAAATTTTCATTGTGATGATATAGTCTTTAAAAGACTGTTATTATTCTATCATTTCTATTAGCTTTTGTCAAGTTTTTTCTTAACATTAGCTCTTTAGAAATTCTTTATTGTTCGTCTTCTCTATCAGAAGACTTTCATTATTCTATCACTACTTATAGATTATGTCAACATGTTTTTAAAATTTATTTTTATTTCTCCATTATAATCTATTTTCTTCTATAATTAGTTTAAAAAAAGAGAGAATTGTTTCTTTTTCTCTCTTCCTTCTTTACTTTTATATATTGTAAAAATCAAACACAGTAACTGGTAAGTTTCTCTTATGTTCTGATTTTAGATAATGTCCTTCTATTATTTCTTTTACATTATTAGGAACTTCTTTTCCTTCTAAGTAATCATCTATGTCATTATATGTTACTCCAAGTGCAACTTCATCTTCTAAAGCAGGACGATCTTCTTCCAAATCTGCAGTTGGTTGTTTCAGATATAAGTGTTCTGGACAATCTAACATTTTTAATAATGCTTTCCCTTGTCTTTTATTTAATCTATATAGAGGTACAATATCTGCTCCACCGTCTCCATGTTTTGTAAAAAATCCAGTGATAGCTTCTGCTGCATGGTCAGTACCAACTACTATACCTTTATTCATAGTAGCAATAGAATACTGAGCTTTCATTCTTTCTCGTGCTTTCTCATTACCTTTCGCAAAATCAGTAATTTCTACACCTGCTACTTTTAATGAATTTACACTAGCATCTACCGCATCTTTTATATTAACAGTAAATACTTTGTCTGGATTAATAAATTTTAATGCATCGTTACAATCATCTTCATCAAATTGTTCTCCATATGGTAGTCTAACGGCGATAAAATTATACTCTTCACCTGTCTCTTCCCTCAATTCAGTAATTGCCATTTGACATAGTTTACCGCAAAGCGTAGAATCTTGCCCACCTGATATACCTAATACTAAACTCTTTATGAAGTTGTTTTTCTTTATATAATCTTTTAAAAAATTGATTGTTAATCTTATTTCCTCTTCTACATTAATTTTAGGTTTACATCTTAATCTTTTTATTACTTCCTGTTGTAATGTCATATTACCACCTATTATTTTGATTTTTTTGTTACTCTTTCCAATATTTCTTTTCTATTTTTCCAACACTTACTACTTAAGTCTACTGGATAGAATTCTGGATTTAGTAAACGAAGATACTCACTCCATAATAATTCTTTATTCTCTTGGAAGTATTTAGCACTTTCATGTACTGTTGGTACTTCATATACTTGCTTACCATTAACAAAAATATCTTCATGAATATCTATCGCTTTAAAGTTCTCCACTTCCTTAGCTAGGTAAGTATGAGTTGGATGGAAAAGTTTTATACTCTGTTCTGCATTCACGTCTTCTTTTTCCAATGCAATGTAATCCCCTGCCGCCATACCTGTGTCTGTATTTATTATTCTATAAACTCTTTTTACACCTGGAACAGTTAATTTTGCAGGATTTTCTGAGACTTTTAGCCTGTCAATCATCTCACCATTATCATTTTCTAAACATGCAAGTTTATAAACAGCACCTAATGCAGGATTATCAAAAGCAGTTATAAGCTTTGTACCTACACCCCACGCATCAATACATGCACCTTCTTGTTTTAAGTGAGTAATTGTATCTTCATCTAAATCATTTGACGCTACTATTTTTGCATTAGGATACCCCGCTTCATCTAACATTTTTCTTGCTTCTTTTGATAAATATGCTATATCTCCTGAATCCAATCTAATACCATGGAAATTAATCTCATCTTTTAATTCATCCGCTACTTTAATAGCAGTAGGAATTCCAGAGCGTAATGTATCATAAGTATCAACTAAGAAATAACAATCTTTATGCGCAGCTGCATATTTCTTAAATGCAACTTCTTCATCTTCATAAGCCTGAACAAATGAGTGAGCATGTGTTCCGCTACATGGAATATTAAACAATTTTGCAGCTTTTACGTTACTAGTAGCATCAAATCCACCGATAATAGAAGCTCGTGTCCCCCATATTGCCGCATCAAATTCATGAGCACGACGAGTACCAAATTCCATACAAACTTCATCTGGACATAAGTGCTTGATTCTAGCAGCCTTTGTAGCTATTAGTATTTGATAGTTAACAATATTCAAAATAGCCGTTTCCATTATTTGCGCTTGAATAAGTGGAGCTTCGATTCTCAAGAGTGGCTCATTAGCAAAAATAATTTCTCCTTCTTTTACCGAACGAATATTCCCTGTAAATTTCATAGTACTTAGATATTCTAAAAAGTCTTCTTCATATCCTAATTCTCTTAAGAATTCTATATCAGAGTTTGAAAATTCAAATGAATTCACATAATCTATAATTTTGGCTAGTCCAGCAAATACTGCATATCCTCCACCAAAAGGAATTTTTCTAAAATACACATCGAAATATGACTTCCTCTCATGTATTCCATCTTTAAAATATGCATATCCCATATTAATTTGATAAAGGTCGGTATGCAAAGCATCACCTAGATATTTATTCATAATCTCCTCCGATTTATGTATATAATTAAATTTGTTACCTATTATATTAACATTTTAATACATTTTTAACAAATATTTAAACTTAAGTATTGTAAATTTAATACTAAAATCCCATTTCGCTATACACTATCTTTACTTTTATATTAATCATTTCTTTATATTAATACTCAGAAGTATTTTTTTATATAATAACATTTCAGAAATCTGTATCATATAGAAGTCTGAAAAAAGAAGCAACAGAACGTTATCCTCTGTTACTTCTCTGATTATTAGTGTTTGAATTTTTATTATTAGTTGCTCTTTGAGGTTGATTTCCCTCTTCTTTATCATCTTCCTTTTCAGATGAATTATCTTCTGTTCTTCTATCACTAGTTTTCTTAGCATTTTGTTTATCAGTATTTTTCTCTGATTCTTTTGTAGAAGCTGATTTTTTATCATCTTTTTTGGCTAGTTCAGGGATTTTACTATCATCAATTCTACCATTATTATCTCCAGATTTTTCTAAATTTCCATCCATTATAGACTTTATCGTCGCTTGCAAGAAATTCTCTTGTAATGGAATATTGAAAATCAACTCACCTTGATAGCTTAACCCATACTCCTGCCTTACCAAGTCCGTTATAAAGTATGGATCTTTTAGTTTATCTATGACCAGTTCATTTACTTTATTTTCTTTATCAAGATTTTCAATCGTCTGATTTTGTTCAGCTAATTGAGCATTGATTTGTTTCTTATCTCGGATATATAAAAATGTTTGCAGTAAAGTTACAGCTAAAGCAAAGGTCATTATAGCTAATATAATAAACTTACGACGTTTTCTATACTTAGCTTTTGCTTTTAAGACGTCTTTTTTGAATTGGCTATTCTGCTCTCTCATCTTCTACTTCTCTTGATTTTTCAGATAAGATTTTAAACATTTTGGTTGCATCTTCTTTCTTAGTACTATCTTTTAATTCTAATACTTCATATACAACTTCTTTCTTAGCAAAGTAAATAGTAATCTTATCCCCTATTTTTAAAGTGCTAGATGGCTTTGCCTTTTTATCATTAATCGCTATATGCCCTTCTGATGATATTTCATTAGCAACTGTTCTTCTCTTTATAATTCTTGATACTTTTAAAAATTTATCCAAACGCATTTAATCACCCCTAAATATTAGTACAATCTATTATCACATATTTAGCCTCTTTTCGCAAATAAAATCCACGATAATCTATGAAATTTTGAAAACTTCTTAACAAATAATATTAAAAGATGGGAGCGACTCAAAAATCGCGATTTCTTAAGAAACAAGATTTTATTGAGTCACCCCCGCGCAATTTATTAGATATCTAAAAATCTTTGATGAAGCGTATTTAGATATCAATAAACCACTACGTCTATGAGTTCTCATATGAACTTTATTAAATTTTAAGACTTTTGGATCAGCACCATATCTTTTATTTGATTAAGCCCAGTTTCCGTCTTTGAAAATCGCTACTTCTTTACCATCTGCTGTATAACCAGTGATATTTGTTGTCGCTTCTCCGATCATAAAGTCAACGTGAACTAAACTATCATTAGCACCAACTTCCGCTAATTGTTCATCAGTCATTTCTGGTCCACCTTGAACACATGTTGGATATGCTTTACCAAGAGCAATGTGACATGCTGCGTTCTCATCAAATAATGTTTCTAAGAATAAAATTTTTGTATTTGAGATTGGTGAATCGTAAGGTACTAATGCCATTTCCCCTATTCTTCTTGAACCTTCATCAGTTTCTAATAAGTTTTTAAGAACATCATAACCACGATCAGCTCCGAAGTCTACGACTTTACCATCTTCAAATTTCAGCCAGAAGTTATCAATTAATACTCCACTGTAATTTAGAGGCTTAGCATTATAAACAATACCACTTGTCTCATCTTTATGAGGCATTGTAAATACTTCCTCTGTAGGGATATTAGCTACGAAACGATCAGCTTTTTTAGCATAACTTCCTGCACTTTGCCAAATATGATTTTTAGGTAATCCTACATACAAATCAGTTCCTAAGTCATTTGTAATATGCAATTTAACTAATTCATTTTCGTGTAAGAATTTCGCTTTTTCATCTAAAACTTTAATGTGTTCTTCCCATTCAGCTACAGGGTCATCTCCAGTTGAACGACAAGCACTTAAGATTTGATCCCAAAGTTTTAAGTAAGCCGCTTCATCATCTAATTCAGGGTATAATCTTTTTGCCCATCCTACTGTTGACGCAGAAACAACACACCATGGACATTCGTCACTCATAATTGATTTCATGTAGTTACGCATAGCTTTTGAGCGACCTACCATAGATGCTTTTAATTTCGCACTATCTACACCCGCTAAACCATCTGGATCATCACCTATAATAGATAAGAATGCTGCACCTTCATCTAATTCGACTTGATACTTATCAACGTACCATTGACCAACCGTACTTAACGATTCTTCACTTTGATATTTTAAATTTAATTTTGTTAATTCTTGGTCACGCCATTCTACTGATACTCTTTTTGCTCCTAATTCATAGCAAGCTTCTACAACTTTCGCTACAAACTCACGTGTTTCAGTACTAGCACGAACTAATACCGGTTGACCTTCTTGAACATTTAATCCAACTTTCGCAATAAGTTGGGCATATTTTTTTAATTGTATATTTAAATCCATTTGGTTCCCCTCGACTTCTTCTCTTTATTTGCTAATTAAACAAATACTAATTTCTTTAATTGCACATAATCTATTATATCACTTTTTCTTAGATAATATTAGTAGGGAGTGACTCAAAAATCGCGATTTCTTAAGAAACAAAATTTTGTTGAGTCACCCCTGCACAGTTTATTAAATATCTAAAAAGCTTTTATAAAGCGAATTTAGATATCAATACATTGCGTCCATGAATTCTCATATGAACTTTGTTAAATTTTAGGACTTTTTTGTCAGCCCCATATAAACTAGACTTCTCTAGTTGCTTGTTTTAACCATTCTAACTCATCACCTTCAAAGTGTGGAGCTAATACTTCAAATACTTTCGCATGATATTTATTCAATTCATATTTATCTTCAATTGTAAGCATATCTAGATTAATAGCCTCTAAATCCCATGGTACAAATGTCATCACTTCAAATTCCATAAATTGACCATATTCATTTTTTACTGTTTTTCTAACAATAAGTTCATTCTCTAAACGAATACCATGAGATCCTGAGATGTATAATCCAGGCTCATTAGTAACTACCATGCCATGTTTAAATGGTTCAGCTGCACGGTAGATTCCCCAGTGGATACCATGAGGTCCTTCATGAATATTACCTAAGTACCCTACACCATGACCTGTTCCGTGGTTGAAGTTCTCATAATCTTGCCATAATGGAGCACGAGCGAATAAGTCCACATTAGCTCCAGACACACCTTCCATAAATTTTAATCTCGATAAACGTAGGTGACATTGAAGTACTCGTGTATAATCATATTTTAATTTATCACTAACTTCTCCCATCGCCGTAGTACGCGTGATGTCAGTTGATCCTTCTTCAAAGTGCGCACCAGTATCAGTCAGTAAGAAAGTACCTGTACGTAACGGAATCGAAGTCTCTTTAGAAGATGAATAGTGCACAATAGCTCCATTTTCACCATGACCGCAAATTGGAGAAAAACTTGGACAGATAAAGCCACCTTGTTCTTTTCTAAATTCTACAAGTTTCGCAGATGCCGAAAGTTCATCTTCTTGTTCACTTGTACCTTGTTTTACCAGTTGTTTTAACCAATAAATAAACTTCGTATGAGCAATACCATCTTTCACATGGGCTTTAATAGTATGCTGTAATTCAACCTCATTTTTTGTAGCTTTCATTAAAATTGTCGGGTTACGTCTCTCCACTAGTGTTATCTCTTTTGGAATATTGTTAAACACTGCATAGTTTAAGCACTCTGGATCGACTAATACTACATCGTTACCTGAAAATTGTTTCACTTCTTCATAAATATCATTATATGGCTTAATGTGTACATTATGGTCTGCCAAGTATTTTTTGATTTCATCAGATAGTTTTCTCTCATCTACATATAAGTCAACACTATCTTCATAAACAACTGCATAACTTAATAATACCGGTACATAATCAACATCCATACCACGAATATTTAATAACCATCCAATATCATCAAGTGTAGTTATAACATGGATATTTGCTCCTACTTCATGCATTTCTTTACGAACTCTCTCAAGCTTACTAGCTACAGATTCTCCAGCTCTTTCTAAACTCATATAAAATGCTGGTTCTTCTGATAGCGCCGGACGATTTTCCCAAATCTCATCAACTAAATCAACATCATATTTTACCGTAGCATTTTTACGTTTTAGTTTAGTAGCTAAGTCTTTCCCTTCACCAAAAGTCACAACACGACCATCAAATCCTAATACCCCATTTTCTGGTGTATTTTCGACAACAAACTCCGAGATAGTCGGAACTCCAGGTTCACGCATTTTTTGCAACTCGATACCAGTTCCTTCTAATTGTTTTTCTCCTTGTAAGAAATATCTCCCATCTGTCCATAAACCTGCAAAATCTTTAGTAACAATTAGTGTCCCTGCAGAACCAGTAAATCCACTCATAAATGCACGAGCTTTAAAATGTTCTCCTACATATTCACTATTGTGAAAATCTGCTGTTGGAACCATATAGACATCAATTCCATTTTTTTCCATTAATGCTCTTAATTTAGAAACTCTTTCTTTTATCTCCATTGTCCTTACTCCTTTGTTATTTCATATATAACTTCTATATAAATTTTCTAACTAATCGTGGAAAGTTTAATCGATAAATACCCCTTCACAATTATCATACTTAATATTCTATCACATTATAAAGCTCATTTCACTAGGGAGTGACTCAAAAATCGTGATTTCGGAGAAATCGATTTTGTCGAGTCACTCCCGCACAGTTTATTAGATATCTAAAAAGCTTTCATAAAGCGAATTTAGATATCAATAAACCACTGCGTCTATAAGTTTTCATATACACTTTGTTAAAATTTAGGTCTTTTGGTACAGTCCCCTAGATTTTTAAAATTCAACCATTTCCCTTACAAAATAATATAGACTATAGAATCAACATCTATAGTCTACATACTATTGTTATTATTTTAATATCCCTTTGAAATAATCCGTTGCTTTTACCAATGAATCCACTATCGCTGGTTCCCCTCCTGAGTGACCAGCAACAACAATATCTAATTTACAATTATTTAATTTTTTACTTAATTCGTAAGCGCCGACTACCCGACAATCAACATCATAACGACCATGAGTTATTGTTGTAGGAATATCTTTTATAGTATCGATATTGTTTAATATCCAATCATCATCATTCCAAAACATATGATTCATCCAAAAATGACACTCAATCGTAGCCATAGAAACCGCATAATGAATATCACCAAAACTCTGCTCTAAATTCGGATTTGGGTGAAGTGTCACAAGACTTCCTTCCCACATACTCCACTCTCTTGCCGCGACTTCCCTTGTTTCCCTATCTTCACTTGTTAAACGGTTATAATACGCACGGACCATATCACGACGTTCATCTCTAGGTATTATACTTTCATATCGCTCGAATGCTTCTGGGTGTATATTACTCGCACCACCCTTTTCATAAATCCATAATATATCCTCTCTACGCCCTAAGAAAATACCACGTAGTACTAAACCTAACACACGCTCTGGATGTTTAATAGCATAACAAAGAGCTAAAGTAGAACCCCAACTTCCACCAAATACTAGCCATTTATCAACGTTTAAATCCTCCCTTATTTTCTCCATGTCATCAATAATATGCCAAGTATCATTATTCTCTAAGCATGCATGAGGCGTAGACTTTCCGCTTCCTCTTTGATCAAATAATATAATTCGATAAAACTCCGGATCAAAATATTGTCTACCACTTGCTGATGTTCCACAGCCTGGTCCACCATGTAAAAAAACTACCGGAACGCCTTGAGGATTCCCACTCTCCTCATAATAAATAGTATGAGTCTCATCGACCTTTAACATTTTAGAGAAATTTTCTTTAATTTCAGGATATAAACTCCTTAATTCCCCCATAATAATACCTCCTGTTGTGTATTTGTTTACAATTTATTTGTATCGCATAACAGTTTATTTTCTATTTCTAAAATATAACTTAATTTGCGATATTTATACTCCTCTTCTATTATATCTCAACATTTTTTAATATTCAATTATTTTATTAAAATCTATAATAATCATCTATCTAACTATTTTGCAATCGATTAATATTAGTGATATAATTATATTAAAGATTATAAGACAAAAAAGGAGTAGAGAAAAGTGAAACTTTCAAGAACTAACAAGATTTTAGAAAAAATGAAGCAACAAGGAATCAACCAAGCACTAATTAGCGATCCTTATTCAATTTTTTACCTAACTGAATACTTAGAACATCCAGGCGAAAGATTTTTCGCAGTGCTACTTGATGAAAATGGTAATCACAAACTATTCATCAATGCTCTTTTCCCACTCGAAAAAGATTTAGGATTAGAAAAAGTGGTCTACTCTGATACTGATAATCCTATTGAACTTCTAGCAAAAAGTATACCAAATAGGACTATTGTGGGTATAGATAAAGTTCTTCCCGCGAGGTTCCTATTACCTCTTATGAATCATCTACCAGAAAACAAATTTGTAGATGTATCTCAAATCGTTGACCGAGTTCGTATGATTAAAGATGAAGAAGAAAAAGAACTTATGCGTCGTGCTTCTCTTCTAAACGACGAAGCCTGCCAAAGAGTTATAAATAGTATTTCTGAAGGAAAATCAGAAAAAGATGTAGCTAGAGATTTGCTTGCTATTCATGAAGAATTAAAAATTGATGGATTATCATTCGATCCTATTATAGCTTACGGAGCTAACGGAGCTAATCCTCACGGTACTGTGGGAGACAGATATGTAAAACCAGGTGATGCTATAATTATCGATATGGGTGGGATTAAAGACAATTATTGTTCAGATATGACACGTACTGTATTTTGGAAACAACCAAGCGAAAAAGCACGTGAAGTATTTGAAATAGTATTAGAAGCTCAAAAACGAGGAGTTGCCGCTGTTAAACCAGGTGTTAGATTCTGCGATATAGACGCGGCTTGTCGTGATTACATTACAGGAAAAGGATATGGAGAATTCTTTACACATCGTACAGGCCATCACATCGGATTAGAATGTCATGAATATGGAGATATTTCTAGCATCAATGAAACTAAATGTGAGCCAGGTATGATTTTCTCTATCGAACCAGGTATTTATCTTCCAGGAGAATTCGGTGTTCGTATCGAAGACTTAGTTCTTGTTACGGAAGATGGTTGTGAAGTTTTAAACAAACTTAATAAAGAGTTAGTTATTATCGGTGAGTAACTAACTATATTAAATTAAGCTTTTCATTATACTCTTCCTAGAGGAAAAGACGATTGATTTAAGTTCAATCGTCTTTTTTCTTTATTCAAAATGTTTCTTTAAAAATTCCCCTACAATATTCCAATATTGTTCTCTGAATTTTCTTTCAGCCTGAACATGTTTCATTCCCGGGAAACTATGAAATTCTTTTTCTGAAGTTATTAGATCATAAGCGGCTTTCCCATATTCAATTGGTACAAAGCCATCTTCTTCACCATGTAGTACTAATGCTGGAAGTTTAGTTTCTTTCAAAGCTTTTGTTGCATCTACATCACCAAAGAAATATCCAGCTCTTATCTTCGTCACTGTATTTGCCGCCGGAATTACAGGGAAACTCGGTAAATTAAATAATTTTTTCAACTGATATGTGAACTCTACTTTTAAATTCACATAACCACTATCTTCAATAAAAGTTTTTACGTTAGATGGTAAATTCTTACCTACTGCATTCATTACTGTAGCTGCCCCCATACTGATCCCAAATAATGCAGTATCAGCGTTGTTATTTTCTGATGATATTTTCTTAACCCAATTAACTAAATCATCAGAGTCGTAACCTCCCATAGAAATAAACTCACCTTCACTATTACCATGAGCTATTAAATCTGGTGCAAAGACACTATAACCCATATCATAAAACTTCTTGATATAGTTAACCATTTTCTTAGCCTCACTAGTGTATCCGTGTACTACAAATATCCATTTTTTAGCATCCGGATTAACGAATTTATATCCTACAAGTTTATTTTTAGTAACAGACTCCATCTCAACAATTTGCTTCGTTTCATCAAACCACTTGTTTAAAGCTGTTTTATCTTCTTTACTCCCATCACTATCTTGATTAACAATCGCACTCTTATCTACCTTCGGATTCAATCCAAAGTTATAAAAATAGTTTCCAACAAAACCAAATGCAACAACTACTAAAATCAGCAGTGTCGCTAATATTTTTTTAAAATGTTTTTTCACTTTTCTTTACCTTTCATCTTTAAATTCAATAAAACTATTATACTATCACTTTGAATAAAAGTAAACAAAAAATAACACTAATAGAGACTTAAGATATCTCTATTAGTGTTATTTTTAATTATTAATTTGTACCAAAACCTTGTCTCCAATATTAAATCTTTCTGCTGTTGACATCGTTAAGACTTTTAAAGTATTCCCATCTGGAGTCTCAACTAAATATTCAACTGTAGCTCCTAGATAAGTTACATCAACAACTTTACCCTCTCCCGAGCTATCTAATTTTATGGATATTTCTTCCGGTCTAATTACCAGGTTTTCATCGATAATATTATTTTCACCTATAAAACTCGAGATAAAGTTATTCTTAGGCTCTTTATAAAGTTCTTCTGGCGTACCTATTTGTTCTATATGTCCTTCATTTATTACGATAACTCGATCAGCAAGCTTAAAGGCATCCTCTTGATCATGAGTAACTATAATCATTGTAACACCAAATTGTTTTTGAATTTTTTTAATCTCTTTTCTCATTACATCCCTAAGATGCACATCTAGGTTCGATAAAGGTTCATCTAGTAACAACAATTTTGGATTCAACACCATACTTCTAGCTATAGCGACGCGTTGCTGTTCTCCTCCAGACAACTCTTTAATCTTTTTCTTTTCATAGCTTGCTAGACCAACTTTTTCTAACATCTCTTTCGCTCTATTTTCCCTCGTATTCTTATCAATTTTCAATAGTTTCAGACCATAACTTACATTGTCTATAACATTTTTATGAGTAAATAAACCATAAGATTGGAATACGGTAGCAATCTCTCTTTTTTCAGGTGATATATTATTAATATTCTCATCGGATAACAATACATCACCTGAAAAATCTGATATGAATCCTCCTATAATATTTAACAGCGTAGTTTTACCACATCCAGAAGGCCCTAATATACAAACCAATTCACCCTCTTTTATATCAAAACTAATATTCTTTAGAATTTCTTTATCTTTATACTTTTTTGAGATATTTTTTAAACTTAAGTACATACTCTATCTCCTTCTATTTACTATCAAGTAATACGATATATTTATCACTAAGCATATCATAATTATGTAAAACGCAATAACCGAACCTATGTCGTATTTTCCACTTTCTATTACATCAAACATAACTATAGTCGTCACTTTTTGACTAGGATATATTAAGAAAATAATAGACCCAATTGTTGTCATCGTTGCCGTAAAACCATTAATAAAGCTTATATAAAAACCTTCATAACTCATAGGAAACACAACATCCTTAATCTCATTGAACCTACTTCCTCCTAAGTCCCTCACTGATTTCAACTGGTCTTCAGACACTTGACTTATAGAGCTATAACCTATTTTTGTGGCAAACGGCATCTGCTTAAACACCAAATTCAATATTACTATTAATGCTGTTCCTGTTAATTTCAAAGGATATGAGTTAAAAGCTAATACGTAACCTAACCCAAAGAATGTACCAGGTAGTATATAAGGTAAAGTCGCTACAAAATCAATCATTTTTAAGACTTTGACATTTCTTATGTAAATGTAATATTGAAGAACATGACCTACTACTGAAGAAATCAATCCAGCAATAAGCGAATAAGCCACACTTCTTACAAAAACATCAGTTATATAATCATTAGCATCTATAAAATTCTGCAATGTAAATATTAATTTCCCATATTCCATAGTTGAAAATGCCGAAATAACTATCGCGCTATATAAACTAGCTAACATCAAAACAATAATTACAGTAACTATTAAAGAAATATAGTAAATAATACCCGATTTCTTAATATTAGCCTCTAATACACCAACATTTTTACTACCTAGTGTAGTATTTCTAAAACTCTTAAAAAATATCAAAAATATAAGAAGTGAGGGGATTAGAATAATTAAATTCATTACTACAGCTTTACTAATATTTCCTTCAGCAATAAATGATAAATAACCTTCAGTGGCAAGAACATTATACTTACCTCCTATTATAGCCGGTGTTGCAAAATCAGCCATACTCCTTAAGAATGTCAGCAGAATAACTACTTTAATAACAGGTCTCATGAGCGGAAGAAGAATATCGAGTATTATTCTATTCGTATTTGCACCTAAAGACCTAGCTGAGTTAATCACACCTTTATCAATTCCTTTTAAAAACCCAACTAAAAGTAGAACATTTATAGAAATATGCGTCACACTTTGCATACTGACAATTCCGAAGAAACCATAAGGGTCATAATTTAATTTCAGTAGATTATAACTTATTAAGCCGCGTCTTCCAAATAAATTAATATACGATAATGAAGTAACAAAAGGTGGTGAAATCATAGAAATCATAAATATAAACACTATTATATTCTTGAATTTCGATGTTCCGATAAAATAATAAAGTGAAACAGCAACCGATATAAAGACAGTAACTATAGTAGTTGCTGAGGCTACTTTTACAGTATTTACTAGTAAATAAGAATAACTAGGAAGATTAGTTAGTAACTCAGAAAACAACTCACCTTTATACCCATAATTAAAAACAGCAACAAACGGATATAGTACAAAAAGTATAAAAGAAGTAATAATGAGTCCTATGACAATACTATCAAATAAATTTATTTTTTTAAACATACTATCTCCTTTAATATTTTTAAAATGGGAGTGACTCAAAAATCGTGATTTCGTAGAAATCAATTTTGTCGAGTCACCCCCACACAGCTTATTAGATATTTAAAAAGCTTTTTGAAGCGAATTTAGATATCAATAAACCCACTGCGTCTATGAGTTTTCATGTAAACTATTTTAAAATCTAGTGCTTTTTGGTCAGTCTCAATCCAATTTTATTTATCTCCCACTAATTCTTTCCATTTTTTAAGAATAGCGCTACGTTCATTACCAAATGAAGCTAAATCTTCTTTAAGAAGTCTATCTTTAGGTAATCCTAAATCTGCTCCTTTAGAACCATCGATTACCATTTGAGCTCCATCTTTACCATCAAGCTCAGCAATTAGTTGTTGGTTTTCAGATTTTAAGATAAAGTCTTCAAATGCTTTAGCTATATCAGTAGCTTGAGAATTTTTAAATATTGCTACACCTTCAGGAATCCAAGGAATACCATCTTCAGGATAAACAACTGTTAAATTGTGTTTTTTAGCTGCATCAAATGCTGATTTATCAACAGGAATAATACCAATTCCGAATTCCCCTGCAGCTGTTTTTTCTTGTGGATCTTTACCACGTTTACTGTAGAAATCAACGTTTTTGTTGAATGCAGTCCAGTATTCCCATCCTTTCTCGTTACCTTTTTGTCCTAAAATTCCTGCTACAGCACCGAAGTTAGTACCAGAAATTGCCGGGTTACTCATTATGATAGTACCTTTGTATTTTGGATTAGTTAAATCTGACCATTTTTTAGGAACTTCTAATCCTTTTTCTTTTAAGACTTTTTCATTAACTAAAAATCCAACTACAGTAATACCTTTTGATAGCCAGTAATTTTCACTATCTTTGAATCCTTCTTTGATTTTGTCAGAACCTTTAGCTTCATATTGCTCTAAAAGACCATCTTTTTTAGCAGCCATAAAAGCATCAATTCCTCCACCAAACCAAAGATCTGCCATCGGTTTACCTTCTGCTTTTGTTCTTGAGATTACCTCTCCACTTGACATAGATAAAAATTCAACTTTGCTATTTGTTTCAGCTGCGAATTTATCAAAAAGTTTTTTGTATTTTTCAGAAGTTGCCACAACATTCATTGTTTTACCACCGAAATCAATTTTACTAGCTTCTTTTTTACTTTCAGTCGCTTGCTTTTGACCACAACCTAATAAAATTAGGGAAATTGATAAAATAATAGTTAATACTTTTAATATTCTTTTCATATTTATTGTATCCTTTCTTTAACTATAAGTTTATACAAAAATTATACTAAGAAATAAAGATACTTTCAACCTGTCCAGGCTCACTTGATTTTTATTATTTTAACATTTTTACATAAACATTCTAATTATCTTTTAAAGTGTTATATAACTATTTTTACAATATTTGTATAATTAGAATAATAAAAATTTTTTATTCTATCCCATACTTTTCTTTAATAGCATCTGCCACAATCATCCCCGTGAACCAGGCAACCATAAGATTATAACCTCCAATTTCTCCATGTAAATCTAGAATTTCTCCTGCAAAATATAAATTCTCTATTTTTTTATGACTACATGTCTTCGGACTTACTACTTTAAGATCTACTCCACCTGCTGTAGTAAAGGCATATTCTAACGGCATCGTCTTAACATCAACCAATTCATAGCGCTTGATTTTCGTTACAAATTTTCTTAACTCTTTTTTACTAACATTTTCTGGGAAATGTTTTTCAATCATGAAGTTATAAAAACTCTTTGGTAATTTTCCTTGTAAGAATTTGTTATCTTCCCATAGTTTTTCAAAAAGTTCTTCCTCATTAAGGTCAGGATAAAAGTCTAGATAAAATTTATCTTCTGGATAACGAGCCACAAATTCTCCCATAGAAATTGATAAAGGTCCACTTAATCCTTTATGCGTGAATAGAAGGTCTCCGCTTCTCTCGTTTTTCTTATGGAACATTCTCACATTTTGCAATGCAACCCCAGATAATTCTCTAAAATCGTCAAAAACTAGAGCTACTTCACTAGGGTATATTTTAGTAATCTTCACACCATGTTTTTTCAGAATTTTATGTAATGAACCATCACTTCCACTCTGAGGATATGTTTTTCCTCCAGCACAAACTACGACATTTTTTCCGTAATACGTATCAACATTTGTCTTTACGCCCACAAGTTTGTCATCTTCGAATACTAAATCCTCTACTTTCTCTTTATAGTTAATCTTCGCATGGTCTATTTTAAACGCGTTAACAACATCTCTTGATTTTTCACTCGCTGGATATAATCTTCTATTTTCTTGTTTTAATTTCAAATTATGCTTATCAAAGAACTTCTTAACATTATATTTATGATATGCACTTCTTAAAAATCTACCATTATGCACAGCCGCGACAAAATCTTCAGCATTGTCGCTACTCATAACATTACAACGACCATTCCCTGTTAAAAGAAGTTTTATTCCTGCACGTCTATTTTGCTCAAGAACTAATACTTTCAAACCACTATCATTAAGTCTATCCGCTATCATAAGCCCCGCACTACCAAGACCTATCACAATCACATCATATTTCATCTTAAATCTCAACTTTCTCTTAATTTAATCAAATATCATCTAAATTATAACATGTAATCAGATACTTTCAAATTTTTCTACGTTAAACATAATTTTACACTGCATACTTCCAATTAAAAATTCTAAAATTTTCCTTCCTTCTTATTGGAATTTTTCGCTATTTTGTAATATACTAAAAGGTATGTGTTTAAATGGAATTTTAATTTTATGTTAATATTCTAAATTAGACAATTTTAAAATAAAGGATTTTAAATAATGAGATTGAAAAAAATTAGCATTTTGATTTTACTTCTTGTATTTTTAGTTCCAAACTTCACAAAAGCTGATGATGTCTTTTTAGACAATAACGCAGTAACAAATTTAAGCGATGTTAATGCTCATCTTGTAGTTTCGGAATTAAACACGGGGAAAATCATTTCTAAACGTGGAGAAAATGAAAAAGTATCTGTAGGTAAATTACCAAACTATCTTGCACTTTACCTACTTACTGATAATTTGAAAAATAAAAAAATAACTTTAGACGAAAAAATTAATATTACAACTAGCGATGACATTCTTTCTAAATACAAAATAGAATCATCAATTACAGTTAAAGATGCAATCTTCCTATTGGAAAATGAAAATTCTAATAATCTTAATCAAGCTGTATTCGCTCACTTTAACATAACTCTTGATAAAGCTAGTGACATATTAGCTTCTATGTCACTAAATGACACAAAATTAGAATCACTAGATAACAACGGGAATAATACTAGTACTGCGAAGAATATCTCTTACATTACTAGTTTAATTCTAAAAAACTATCCTGAAATTACAGAAATTACAAAAAATCCAGAACATACTTTAGCATCTGGAGAAAAAATTAACAATAGTATTGAGTTTAAAGAATCAGATAAGTTTAGAGTTTTAGGTTTAGATTACTCTGACAAAAATAGCGTAACTTACGCGTACAGTGGTAACACTAAATTAATTATCACCGTATTAAACCAAAGCGATGATAAAGCTACTTATTTTGATAAGCTTCAAAAAACTTACGATTACCTATTCTCAAACTACAACTACAAACTTGCCCTTAAAGCAGGAACATATACTATAAACAATGAACGTATTACTTTTAACGAAGATATTTACGACTTATTCTATGAGAAACATTCTATTAAGGATGTAACATATCTTCTTATGAATAAAAAAATACTTTTATTCCAAAAATACGGAACAATATCAGCAAACGAAGGGACAGTTTTCTCTGAATTCACTTCTAATGATAATATAGGAAATCTAACAAAAATCAAATCAAACTTCATCAATGATGATAACTTTGATAAAAAAAATAATTACGAAAAAACTACTATCGTTATAGATCGTACGAAGTACTTCGCTACAGGTATACTTGCAATATATACACTTGTTTTTGCAGCGCTATACGTTATGAGACAAGTTGTTAGAAAGGATTAAATATGGAGCAAAACAATTTAGTTTTCGAAGTTGAAGGAACTATTTATGAGCTTATCTACAACTTTAAAGATGCATTCCAAAAAGAAACATTTGAAGAAAAACTAGTAGATGTGTTAAAAAATAAACCATACATCGTAGGAGACATTTCTCACGAAAAACTACGACTAACAGGATTTATTTTAACAAAAGATAGCAACAATCCGAAGAATATCAATAATCTTGAAGATTATATATTAGAATACATTAATTTCGGAGCACCTTTCTTCGTCGTTAAAAAACGAAATTCATAAAAGAAATACCTAAGATGAGGTTATCCTCACCTTAGGTATTTTTCTATATAAACTTAGCACAAACTGCCTCAGGTACAACTACCTCAGAAGCAACAACAGTTAGTTCGCCTGTTTTCTTATTAACAGTGTACACAGTAATTGTTCCACTATTTTCATTTGTCGCAATTGCTAAAGTATTATCTTTTGATAGGTCAAAATCTCTTGGACCCCGCCCTTCAGTACTAATAGTTTGAAGTTGTTTTAAGCCTGATCCTGTATTTTCAAAAACAACTATCGCATCTTGTCCTCTATTAGAAACATAGATAAATCTATTATCATTTGAAATTTTTATCGCACTACCTTTATTTTCTAACGAAAATCCTTCAAGTAATGTAGGATAATATGTTGGATTTGTTAAGTTCCCCTCTCCATCATAATCAAAAGCAATTACTTCACTAGTAAGTTCTGTCATAACAAAAGCTTGTTTTTCGTCACTACTAAATACTATGTGGCGAACTCCACTTCCATCTTTAGCTTTAAAAGTGGCTACTTTTTCTAAAACCCCTTCATTAAGTCTATACGATGTAATCTCATCAGTTCCTAAATCACAAGAAAATACATACTTTTCACTTGGGGTAAATCCTGAAAAATGCACATGAGGTTTCTCTTGTCTTTCGTGTACACCATTTCCTTCGTGATAATCTGTTGACAAGAGTTTTACAAGCTCGCCATTTTCAACAGAATAACTATCAATCGTACCTAAATGATAGTTTGCAGATAATAAAGTATTTTTCTCTGAATTTAACTCTACATAACAAGGAGGATTCCCTTCTTGAGCAACTGATGTTAATTCTTTCAAACCACCATTTTCTTCAACTTCAAAGCTTGTAACAGCACCTTTTCCATCTACTCTTGATACACTATATAAATATTTATTATCATTAGATATTGCTAAATACGTTGGATTGTCAACTTTCGCTACATTTCTAACTTCTAGTACTTTTCCTTCTTCAGATAACTCAACTAAGTATATGCCATCACTAGTTGCTTTGGTATATGTTCCAATATATACTCTCACCATTATTTTTCCTCCTACTTTTTCTAAACTTATTATAACATTTTCCAAAAAAATTTTATAAAATTTTCTCTCACCTATAATTCGTATAAATTAAAATTATCATTTTTTTTGAAAAGCTAAAATCTTATTTCACGAATTTTTTATCCTTTTCATAAACTTAAAATTCGTTTTTAGCTGTTTTTTCGTTAAAATATCAATATTCCGTCAAAAAAATACACGGAATTTCTAACATTTAAGATTTTACATATCTTCAACTTCTTGATATAATAATTTATATTAATAAAAGTATATTTTAGGAGGAAAACCGTGAAACACGAATTTATATTAGTTCTTGACTTCGGTAGTCAATATAACCAACTTATCACTCGTCGTGTACGTGAACTTGGTGTTTATTCTGAGCTACATGACAATGAAATTTCTATTGAAGAAATTAAAAAAATGAACCCTAAAGGGATTATCCTTTCAGGTGGACCTAACTCAGTATATGAAGAAAACTCTCTTACAATTGATGACGAGATTTTCAACCTAGGTATTCCTGTATTAGGAATTTGTTACGGAATGCAACTTATGCAACACAAACTAGGAGGAAAAGTAGAATCTGCGACTAGTAGAGAATACGGAGCTCACAATGTTGACGTAACTCCAGGAGCTAAATTATTCGAGGGTACTCCTACAACTCAACAAGTATTAATGAGTCACTCTGATAAAGTTGTTGAACTTGCTGAAGGATTCAAAGTTGTAGCGACAAGCGATAACTGTCCAATCGCTGCTGCTGAAAACGTAGAAAAAGACTTTTACTGCTTCCAATTTCACCCAGAAGTACGTCACTCAGAATACGGTTATGACTTAATTAAAAACTTCATCCGTAATGTATGTAAATGTACTGAAAACTGGACTATCCAAAACTTCATCGATGAAAAAATTAAAGAAATTCGTGCAGAAGTTGGAGATCAAAAAGTTCTTTGTGCATTATCTGGTGGTGTAGACTCATCAGTTGTTGCAGCCCTATTAGATAAAGCAATCGGAGATCAACTAATCTGTATGTTTATCGATCACGGTCTACTTCGTAAAGGTGAAGCTGAAGCTGTAATGAACACATTCAGTAAAGAAATCGAAGGTGGATTCAACATGAATCTAATCAAAGTCGATGCCAAAGATAGATTCCTTGGAAAACTTAAAGGTGTAAGTGATCCAGAACAAAAACGTAAAATCATCGGTAATGAATTCGTATATGTATTTGACGAAGAATGTGCTAAACTTCACGACGTACCGTTCTTAGCTCAAGGTACTCTTTACACTGACGTTATCGAATCAGGAACTAAGAATGCACAAACAATCAAATCACACCACAACGTAGGTGGATTACCAGAAGATATGCGTTTCTCTCTAATCGAGCCACTTAACACTCTATTTAAAGATGAGGTTCGTGCATTAGGTGAAGCTCTTGGGCTTCCACACGAAATCGTTTGGCGTCAACCATTCCCAGGACCAGGACTTGGTATTCGTGTTCTTGGAGAAGTAACAGAAGAAAAACTTCAAATCGTTCGTGACAGTGACTTCATCTTACGTGATGTTATCGCTAAACGTGGATTAGAAGGAGAAATCTGGCAATACTTCACATGTCTTCCAGATATTCGTTCAGTAGGAGTTATGGGAGATGTTCGTACATACGATTACACAGTAGCAGTTCGTGCCGTAACAAGTATCGACGGTATGACAGCAAGCTGGGCACACATTCCATTTGAAGTACTTGAAGAAATCTCAGCTCGTATCGTAAATGAAGTTGCTCACGTTAACCGCGTAGTCTACGATATTACAAGTAAGCCTCCGGCAACAATTGAATGGGAATAACGGGTCTCCAAAATTTAGGACTGATGAGAAGGGTCATGAGCTTTAAGCTCATGATT
>NZ_DBHIUF010000022.1:13545-25795 GCF_057272915.1 Gemella sp. | reverse complement strand
CCGAAAGCAGAAGAGCCAGCAGCAGGAACAACACCGAAAGCAGAAGAACCAGCAGCAGGAACAACACCGAAAGCAGAAGAACCAGCAGCAGGAACAACGCCAAAAGCAGAAGAGCCAGCAGCAGGAACAACGCCAAAAGCAGAAGAACCAACTTCTGAAGAAGCAAAAGCTAAAAAGGAACTAGCAGATGCACAAAAAGATGGGGAAGATATTATTAATGAACAAGTATCTTCAAAACTAGGTGAAATAGAAAAAGTTAAAGACGAAGCCGAAAAAGAAAAATTAAAAGCGGAATTAAAAACATTAAAAGGAGACGCATTAGCCGCAATAAAAAATGCTAAGAATCATGATGCTGCAGTAGCTGCTACAGATGAGTATCAAACTAAAATTGATGGAATTAATGTTCCAGGTGAAGAGTTACCAGCACCAAATTATGATAAAGATAATTTAACCAATGGTCGTAATGAGGGGACTACGATTGAAGGTGGTAGCACAGCAATAGGACATGGCTCAGGAGAAGCATCTTCAGAAGCAACACAACCTGAATCATCAGCGACAGCTTCAACAGGAGCGGCATCTCAACCGAAAGCAACATCAGCTTCAACAGGAGCAGCAACGCAACCGGAAGCAGCAACAGAATCACCAGCGCCAACACAGCCGGCAACAGAACCAACTTCAGATTCAGCACCAACTGCAAAACCACAACCAGTTGCAACATCGGAAACTGCGACATCAGGAACTTCAAGTTTCAGAAATGCACCAGAAGTTCAAATTAGAGCAAGAAGAGTAGCACGTGCGGCAAATCAACCAGACGGTACGGTAAACATAAGTTATAATTATGATGGAATGCCAGATATCAATGGATTTTTATCTGATCCGGGAGAAAATAATACAGTAGCCATTCCGAATTCAGCAACTGAAGATGAAGTGAAAGAATTAGTTAAAGCAAAAATTCAAGCTAAGGCTCAAGAATTAGCTAAATATGGATATAAAGTAAAAGAAGAAATAGTATTCGAGCAAGATACTATTGTGAAGAACTTTAATTATGTAGTTACTTTCACTAAAGAAAAAGCAGGAACTACAGGCTTCAGAATTGCACCAGAAGTTCAAGTTAGAGCTAAAAAAGTTGTAAAAAGAGATTTATCAAATAAAACAAAACAAATAAATATCTATTACAATCTAACAAATCTAAAAGATATAGCCGGAGCATTAGGTGAAGTAGGAGAAAACAATATGTTAACTTTATCAGGAAATGCTACAAAAGAAGAAATTAAGAAAGCTATTGAAGAAAAAACAAAAGCTCAAATTGAAAAATTGAAAAAACAAGGTTTTAAAGTTGTTTCAGCTACTGACTTAGATCAAATCGTTGAAGGTGGAGATAGCTATGACTATGTTGTAGAATTCACAAAAGAATCTAAATTAACATCAGTTAACAATACAGGCTTTAGAAAAGCTCCATTAGTTCAAAAAAGAGCTAAAAGATCAGCAGAAGTACAAGAAACTGTAGATGTTAATATTTACTTCAATTTGAAAACTTTACCAGGAATAGCTGGAGCATTGGATGTAGATGGTGATACTACTATTAAACTTCCAAAAAATGCTACGGAAGCGCAAGTAAAAGCAGCAATTCAAGAGAAAATCACTAAAGTAGAAAAACGAGGATATAAAGTAAGTGATTTTTACTTCGGAGCAAAAACAGATCGTGGTTACGATTTTGTCGTAGAATTTAAAAAATAAAAAAACAACCTAAATAAAAGCTGACCTTAGAGTTTAGATAATAATCTAACTTGAGGTCAGCTTTTTTATTTTATTCTTCTTCAGTTTCACGAGGGAAAATCATGGATTCACTGAAGTTTAAGTTGCGAAGAGCGGTGTAAGAATCTTCTAGAGAAATATAGTTTAACTTTCTCATCGTTAATATTCTATATTTTAAAAGTCGAACTAACTCCATTTGAAGTTCTTTAAGTTCTTCTTCGAAATCGATGTCTTCTAAAAATACTTCAAATAAAGTGAATGAGTAGTATCTATATACATCTTTAACGAATTCTGCAGTATTTTCATCTGAACACTTTTCATCAATAACCTTATAGGCTGTCTCAAGAAGTACTTTTCTTACTGTAGGCGAGCAATCAATGATAGCCTGAATTTGGCTAGAAGAAGCTTCAGCTTTTTGTTTAATTTCATCTAATTTATTGACGAAGTTTACTTTTCTTCTTTTTGGTATTTTTTCTTTAAGTTTCTCATAAAATTCTGGAGTTAGATCTTTAGCCACAAAATGACGAGTTAAACGACGTTTTAGATTGGATTCTTTTACATATATTCTTAAATTAAGTAATAGGTTTTTTGGTATCGAATATGTGAATAATAAAGATTTTCTAAGTTGCATAAGTTTAGAAATTTCCAGGATTTGCTCAATGTTAGGATTGTCCTTAAGTATTTCAGGGAGAACTTTGTCTTGTGCTTTCATTATTTTTTTGTGTAGTGATAGTGGTTCGTTTGTATTTTTAAATCTTCCAGTTTGCATGTTTTTAAAGTATGCTTTTAGTTCGTGTAGATTTTTTATTTCAAAAGCATACGCAACTTTTTCTTCGATAGATTTCTTAGAAATATCACGTTCTTTTAGTTCCTCAAGTGTGCCTTCTAAGATTTTTTCACGAAGAGAGTATTGAGTATATTCTTTCTCTTCATCTTCGTTCTTAACAACAAGAGGAAGGGCGATTGTACCGATAATAATACTTAGTAAAACGACGTTACTCGCAATGAATAGGATGGTATTTCTAAGTGGGAAGTTATCCCCAGTAGAAGTTACAACCGGAATCATAAGTGCTGTAGCAAGTGTTACTGTACCGTGAATACCACACAAACTAGTAATTAAAGAGTAGTTAAATCTAGAATAGTTACCTTTGTCAAATTTTCTATTTAGTATTATTTTCGCTGTTTTTCTAGCAGTCGTAAAATGATGAGGTTGGAATGATATGTAGTTGAAATATACAAAGGTCAATCTAACTATCATTAGACCTAAAACAATAACTAATGAAATTATGAATCCATATACAATATCAATCTCCCTATTATTAAACACAGTATGATATATCTCAGGGAGTAAATATCCTAAAAAGGTAAATACAAAACCATTTAGTACATAACTTGCTATTTGTTGAGTACTGTCTATAGTTACTGCAGCATCACTACTTACAACAGTAAGTAAGTGATGCTTTCTTTGGTAGTTGTATACTAGAGCTGTAATTACTACAGCTACGATACCAGAGACACCAATATGTTCCGCAAGATAGAATACTATAACTGGTGTTATTAATTGAAAAATAACTAAAATATTAAATTCGTCAGCAAATTTTGTTGAGAATATAAACTTAATATAAGAAAAAGCTATCCCAATAATAAGTCCAAAGATCGCTCCCCCTCCTGCAACTACTAAAAATTTATAACTAGCATTCGTGACAGAAAATGTGTTAGTAAGAACTGCTGCTAGAGCTATATTAAATGATACAAGACCAGAAGCATCATTTAGAAGCGATTCCCCTTCTAATATAGCCATAAGTCCTTTAGGTAGTTTCATTCCTTTAGTTATTGATTTAACAGCCACAGCATCTGTAGGTGACAGGACAGCAGCTAAAACAAAACATGCTGCCCAAGGAATCATTGGAAGCAATAAATGAATTATGCTACCGACAACAATTACCGTCACAAGAACTAAAAATATTGCCATATATATAATTGGACGTTTGTATAGCCAGATATTCTTTAAGGACGAGTTGAAACCGTCAGTAAATAATAGGGGAGCGATAACTAACATCATAAACATTTCTGATTCAAACTCAAAATGAAGTGGGAGGTTAGGAATAAATGTTACCGCAGCACCAAGTATTATTTGGAATAAAGCTGCTGGAATACGTGGAAATAGATTATTTAAAAATGAACCAAGTATTACAATTATGACAAATATACCTAGGGTAGTTAGTATTTCCATAGAAAACTCCTTTGTAATTATTTTATTATTTATTTGTACCAATATATTTTACAATTATTTAATATTAAAATCAATAATTATATCATTCAAATAAAGATTATTTAGATTGGTGATTTAAGAATTTTTATATTGTAAAATAATTAGTAAATTATTGCTAAGGTATAAAAATATCGCTACATCAAAGTATTAATACCTCAATGTAGCGATGTATTCAAAATATTTATATCAGATATTTGAAAAGTTACCAACTAATTACTTTTCCATCTTCTATTTTAATATCAGCATCATAAAGTTTGTTTAGAAGTTCTTCATCAAAAAAGTTAGCAGCTTGATCATTTTTAATTACTTTTCCATCAAGAAGAGCGATAATATTATCACTATAAGCTAGAGCTTGATTAATATCATGCAATACCATGACAATAGTAATTCCTAGAGATTTATTAAGCTCTTTAACAAGTTGCATTATAGATTTTTGATATTTTATATCAAGGAAAGTAGTAGGCTCGTCTAGTATAATAATATCAGTATTTTGTGCAAGTGCCATTGCGATGTAAACACGTTGAAGCTGACCTCCAGATAATTCATCTACGCGTTTATCTTTGTAAGCTAATAGACTAGTTTTTTCTAGTGCGAATTCAATTTTTTCAACATCACTAGCGTTAGGTTTGTAGAAGAAGATATTTTGATAAGGAAGTCTAGCGAAACTAACCATATCATAGACAGTAATTTCTCGTGGAGTTTCATTTTTTTGATAAACAATCGCAAGAATACTGGCAAGCTCTTTTAATGAATATGAATTTAATTCTTTTCCTTCAAGTTTGATACTTCCAGAATTATAGTTTAAATTTTTGGCTAATATTTTTATTAGTGTACTCTTACCACAACCATTTTTACCAAGTAGGGTAGTAATTTTACCTTTTTCAATACTTACATTTAGACCTTCAAAAAGTGCATTTTTATTATCATACTTAAACGTCAGGTTATTAATTTCTATTATATTTTCCATTAACTTACTCCTTTCTTAACTAAAATAATAAATGCAGGTCCACCTATAATCATCATTATTAAATCAGCAGGTATTTCGATAGGTGCAAAAATAACACGACCGATTGTATCGAATAACAGTAGAATAAAAGCTCCAAGTAAAGCACTAAATGGAATAGTATAAATATGATTTCGTCCAATTATAATCTTAGCAATATGAGGTGTAATAAGAGCTAAAAAGACCATAACACCAGCAACAGCTGTAGAAACAGAAGCAAGAGCTACTGCAACAAATGAAATTAATAAACGAATCACATTAATATTAATACCAAGTGAACTAATAATATTATCATCTAAAGCGAAGATATTACATAGTTTAGCTAAGAAGAAGCTAATAATTAGTAGTAATGGAATCCAACCTAATAATAATGAAACATCATCCCAGTTCTTAGTTCCTAAACCAACAGTTTTGAATGCAGATGAAGTAGTAGAGTTAGCTTGGTTCAAGTACTGCATAGAACTTAGTATTCCTGTGAAGAAATAACTTATCGCAATACCGATTAAAATAATTTTAACATTGTTTTTTGTTCTACCCGCTAGGTAATAAATTATTAAGAAACCAAGAACACCACCGATGATAGAAAACACAGACTTAAACATTAAAAATTGTGGGAATAATCCTAATCCTAAGTATAAAAATAGGTTAGCTCCACTAGAAACACCAATAATACTAGGATCGACAAGCGGGTTCTTTAATACTGTTTGTAATAATAGACCACTAACTCCCAGCGCAGCACCTACTAATAAGGTGATGATAATTCTTGGGAAGCGAACATCGATAATTGCATTTACATTGGCATATTCTCCGGTAAAGATACCAATAGCTAATTGTCCGACGCTAGCTTTTATACTACCACTGTTCGCTGCAAAAAATATCGTACTTAATAAAAGTAGAATAAGAACAGAAAAAGTGATTGCTTTTTTGTTTTTAAACATTAAGAACCTCCTTATATAGTTTATATGTTTAGTATATCACATTGTTTTAAAATTGTATTATTTAAAAAACCAGAGGTAGCAATGCGCTACTTCTGGTTTTAAGTATTAGTTACTATAGAAAATACTGTATAGACTTTCTAATCCTTTTTGATAATCGTATGTAGCTGTCATACCAAACATTGAGCTATCTAAATCGACAACTTTATTATTTTTTACCGCATCGAAGTGAGACCAACTCTTATTGTTTTCAAATTCTTTTTTAAACATTTCATTTACGGTATCAGGCATAGCATGAGCAGTACGTAAAATGAAATCTGGTTTATCGTTTAAAGCAGTTTCTAAGTTTAGATTTTTAAACTCTTCAGTACCTTTAATGATATTTTCACCACCGGCTAATTTTACAAGGTTACCAACATAAGATTTCTCTGTAGCAGCCATGTAGCTTCCAGGTAAGCCCATAAGAACAAGAACTTTTGGTTTCTTTTTATTTGCGATTTTCTCATTGAATTTAGCGAAGAACTCATCGTGTTCTTTCTTTAATTCTTTGAATTTTTCAGTTTTACCAAATTCCTTTGCAAGTTCTTCAGTTACAGCGTATAGCCCGTTAACACTACGAATGTCTACAAATTTATAAGGTATTTTATTTTTCTCGAATCCTTCTTTTATCCAGTCTTGTAAACTATCTGGAGCATATACGATAGAAGGATTAATAGATTTGATAACTTCCATATTTGGATTCATAGGAAGACCGATTTGAACAGTGTTGTCATATCTTTTAGGCATACGACCTAATTTTGTAGTGGGAACAGCTGCTAATTTAATATCAAGTACATTAGCTACTTGAGCAAGAGCTACAGAGTCCATTACGACACGTTTACCATTTTCTTCTTCAGATTTTTTGTCTTTATTTACACCTGTTAAGTCTATCGTTTCATTAAAAGCTTTATCAGCTAGATTAGGATCAGTTCCAGTAGTGTTACCAGCTTTGTTTTGCGATGAACAAGCAGTAAGTACCAAGATACTAGCTAGAAGTAGTGTAAATAGTAGGGATAGTTTTCTTTTCATGAATTATCTCCTAGTTATTTTTTCTTTTTTTACGAGGAAAGTAAAGTCCAGCAGCTATTGCAAGAACTCCTATACCACCTAAATAATAAGGTGTGTAGTTTGCTTCTTTAATAGCTTCCATGTCTAGACCATCATTTCCGTTTTTAATAGTATCAGTATTAACTTCCACGAAATAACGAACAGGACGATTCATAGGTTCTACATACATTTGTACCATAGCTAAGAAGTTTTCATTTGGTACCTCGAATCGATAGTCAACATAGCTATCTTTATATTGTTCAATGTTAACTTTTGTTTCAGTAGCTTCTACTTGTTTGAACTCTCCATCTTTTTGAAGAACTTTAATGAAAGGACCTTGTTCTTTACTACGTTGAACCCAGTTCATAAGGTGTATACGGACAGTTGCGTATAATTTACCATCTTTTGTACGTTGAAGCATAGCTTTAGACCAACGTTTTTCTCCGTTAGATTTTTGATTTTTAAGAGCTTCGTTTAAGTCGCCACCTGCATTAATAGGAGAGATTACCCCTTGTACCATACCTTCACCGATAGCAGTGTTTTTAGTCCCACCATCAGCAGTAACACCAGTAAGAGGGTTCAAGTATGAACCTGTGATGTCAAGATTATAAAGACCAGGATTTTTTGTTTTTTGATCATCTTTGAAGTAATCTTCTAATTTCTTAGCAACAAATCCTTCAGGTGCTTTATTTTCATCTTTTTTGTCTTTGTTTTCTTCTTCTTTTTTCTTATCTTCTTCTTTTTTCTCTTTTTCTTTGTCTTTAGAAGAATCTTCAGAACCAGATACTAGATTAGCAGCAGCCCAGTTAAATTTAATAATAGCATTTTGAGATGCATCACCACCCATAATTTGGTTCATGGCATCAACAGCAACTCTAACACCGACTTTATCAGGTTTAGCTTCACCAAAGTTAAAGCTTAGAGTTCCTGGATAAGTACTAGTACCACCGTCTAAGTTAGTATCATTATAAGTGCTTGTTACTGAAGCGGCAGTAAGACTTCCTGAGAAAATAGGAGATGAGTAGATACTAAGTGATAATAAGTGACCGTGCATATTACTGAAATCCATTGGTGTGAATTGAACAGTAATAGTAGAAGTGTTATTATCGTGAACGTTTACAGTAGCATGTGTAGCTAATGCATTATTCCCCATAGAAAGACGACCACTATTTTCAGCATGCCATAGTTCCACAGGAACACTGTATACCTTATCAGCTGCGTGGACATTTTTAACGAAAGGTACATTACTGGATGTAATGATAAATGTTAATGTAGCAATAACTATCGTTAACAGTTTTAAAACTCGTTTCATTATAAAAACTCACTTTCTTTTATATTATTTAATTTTTAATTAAGAAAGACGGGAAATATTCCCGCCTTTCAGAGTAGATAATATTATAGTTATTTAGCGAGATATTATCTTACTATTTTATTTCTGTTTTTTTCTACCAACCATGAAGGCACTCATTAGAGTAAGAGCCCCTGCAAGAATAGATGATGATGTTTCTAATCCAGTGTTAGACAGTCTACCGTTGTTTAGACGTCCACCTTTAGGAGTTAAAGCACCAGCGCCATTATCAGCGGCACTAGCTCCAGGTTGACCACCATCAATAACTGCAGTTCCTTGTCTTTCAGTAGCATTAGACCAGTTAAGGCTAAGGATTGCATCTTTTTTACCAGCACCTGGCATAATGCTTTCCATTGTTGGAACGAATACTGAAACAGGAATATTAGTTAATTTTTCAGGCGATGTAAAGTGGATTTCCACTTGGTTCATAGCGCCACCTGTTCTATTAACAGGGTATTCAGTACCATTAACCCAGAAACGAGTAATACCATCTGTAAGAGTTCCTACTTTAATATCGTGGAAACGAACTTTGTAGTGATAAGTATCACCATGTTTGAATACAGTGATTCCATCTAATGCGGCGTTCCCCATAGAGGCACGACCTGATTCATATGCATTTAATAGAGAAGCAGTTACGTTGTCGAAGTAAGTAACCGGTACTTCTACACCTTGCCCTTGAGTAGCGGCAGGAAGAGGTGTAGTTGGTGTAGAGATTGGTGAAGTAGGTTGTTCACCTTGGTTTCCACCAGGATTAGATGGTCTTGGAGTATAACCACTGTTACCTGGTTTTCCACCAGCTATAGGTTTCCTTTGTTCCTCAGTTACATTAGAGAAATCAAATGATAAAGTAGCATTTTGTTTTCCACCACCTGTCATAATAGTTTCCATAGCTTGAACAAATACAGTAACAGGGACAGTCGATAGTTTTTCAGTAGATGTGAAGTGTACTTCTACCTGTTTATTAGCCCCACCAGTAGGGTTTACAGGATACTCTGTACCATTTACCCAGAAACCAGTAATTCCGTCATTAAACGTTCCAACACTAATATTGTGGAAACGAACAATATAGTGGTAAGTACTTCCTTCTTTAAATACAGTTACATTACTATGTTCTAAAGCTGCATCTCCCATTGATTTTTGTCCAGGGCGGTGTGCGTTTAATAATGTAGCAGTTACTCCATTATAGTAAGTCGCAGTTGCTGAAGAAGCAGGTTTAGGAGTTTCTGCTGGTCTAACAGGTTTAGCTGGTTCTGTAGTTCCTGAATCAGCTGGTTTACTTGTTGTAGATTCCGTCGGTTTATTTGAAGGCTGAGTATTTTCAGGTGTTTCAGGTTTTGGTGTAGGTTTAGCCCCCTCAGCAGGTTTAGCTGGAGTTTCAACTGCAGGCTTAGGAGTCACTACAGGTTTATCAACAGGTTTAGGAGTAAGTTTTTCTTCAACTCCAGTTAAATCTAAGCTAAGAATTGTATCTTTTGTACCCTGACCGGCATTACCAGTTATCAATCCAATATTCTCCATTATTTGAACAAATACAGTAGCGTTAATTCTTGATTTTAATTCAGGTAGAGTAAATTCAGCCAATTTTGGATTTTTAGCGCTTGGATCTTCTGTATATTCTATTGGTTGTAATGCTATTTCTTTTCCTTCTATCCAAAGTTTAGATACTCCATCGGATGATCCATTCAGATCGATATCTTTTAATATTAATTTATATTTATAACCATTAGCTACTTTTTGAACAGTTAATTTAACTATAGAAGCCTTAGCCATTGATATTTTTCCGGCTTCGTATGCGTTTAAAGCTGTTGTTGGTACTTCTACTTCTGGATTTTGAGTATCAGCAGCTAATAAAACTTTGTTGTTTTGTGTAGTCGCTGAATAATCTATCACAGCAAGGGTTGAGATGATAGTTGCTGCGGATAGAACTTTTAATAATTTATTAGTTTTCATGTTTTTGTTAATCCTCCTTAAAAATTCTCTATACATGACTTTATACAAAGAGGTAAATTACCCCTTTGTATAAAGATTTTATTATTTATTTTATTTATTATTTTTTCTGCGTAATACTAAAGCAGATAGTAGTGCTAATACACCTAATCCAGCAGTAGCAATAGAAGCTAATCCAGTATTAGCAAGTCCTTTTTTAACAGTACTTACAGGAGTTGCAGATGTTACTTGATTATTAGTTTTAACTACATCAAGGCTACCTTTATCTTTACTGTCGTTGTTATCATTTTGTCTAAAGATATTTAAATCTAAAGTAGGTAGTTCTTCTTGAACTAAAGGTTTAACTAAAGCTTTACCTTCATTAGATTTTATTTTTTCGTTTTCACCTGATGGAGCAGGTGTTACAGGTACTGGAGTGTTTTGATTTGAAGCGATTGTTTTACTTAAGATAGTATATTTACTGAAGTGACTAGTGAAGAATGTAAGTTTTCCATCTTTATAAACGCTAGGGACTTTTTCTAATTTATCTCCATTTACTTTGTCTTCATTTACGTAGTAAACTTCTAGTTTTTCATTTTCGTTCGCTACTACAGCTACTGTAACGGTACGTGTTTCACCTTGTTTGTTGATTGTGTTACCTTGAGAATCAGCAAAGTGAAGATCAATTGTTTTAACAACATTTAGATTTTCATCAGCTTTTTTAGCTAGTTTTTCAACTTTTGCAACAGTTTCTTTATTAGCTTTTTCTACGACTAAGTGATCAGCTTTTACAGCTGTATTGTCGAATGTTACTGTAACAACATCTTCAGAAGAACCGTTTTCTACAACTTTAGCTACTAATGTATCTTTAAGAGATGCAGTTTTTACAATTGCTTGTAATTGTTTAGCTTCATTAACTTTATTTTCAAGTTTAACTGCTTTTTCAGTTTCGGCTTTTAATTCAGTTACTTTTGCTGTAAGTTCTTTTTCAACTGCTGCTTTTTCTGTAGTTAATTTTTCTTTTTCTACTTCAGTTGTAGCATTATTTATTGCAGTTTCTTTTTCTTTAACTAGTTTTTCTAGTTGAGCTTTATCAGCTTCTAATTTAGTTACTGTATCTTTAGCAGCTTTAGCTTCTTTTTCAGTTTTTTTGTTATCAGCTTGGATTTTTCCTACAGCTTCTTCTTTAACTTCTTCTAATTTTTCAATTTCTTTAACTTTATTTTCAAGTTTAACTGCTTTTTCAGTTTCGGCTTTTAATTCAGTTACTTTTGCTGTAAGTTCTTTTTCAACTGCTGCTTTTTCTGTAGTTAATTTTTCTCTTTCTATTTCAGTAGTAGCATTGTTTATAGCTTCTTCTTTCTCTTTAACTAGTTTTTCTAATTGAGCTTTAGAAGTTTCTAAATTAGTTACTGTATCTTTAGCAGCTTTAGCTTGTTCTTCAGTTTTTTTGTTTTCAGCTTGAACTTTTTCAATAGCTTCTTTTAGAGCTTTTTCTTTAGCAAGTCTGTCAGCTTCAGCTTTTTCTCTTTCAGCTTTTTCTTTAGCAAGTCTGTCAGCTTCAGCTTTTTCTTTCTCAGCTTTTTCCTTAGCAAGTCTATCAGCTTCGGCTTTTTCTCTTTCAGCTTTTTCTTTAGCTAGTCTGTCAGCTTCAGCTTTTTCTCTTTCAGCTTTTTCCTTAGCAAGTTTGTCGGCTTCGGCTTTTTCTCTTTCAGCTTTTTCCTTAGCAAGTTTGTCGGCTTCGGCTTTTTCTCTTTCAGCTTTTTCTTTAGCTAGTCTGTCAGCTTCAGCTTTTTCTCTTTCAGCTTTTTCCTTAGCTAGTCTGTCAGCTTCGGCTTTTTCTCTTTCAGCTTTTTCTTTAGCTAGTTTATCAGCTTCGGCTTTTTCTCTTTCAGCTTTTTCTTTAGCTAGTTTATCAGCTTCGG
>NZ_DBHIUF010000022.1:0-13445 GCF_057272915.1 Gemella sp. | reverse complement strand
CTTTTTCTCTTTCAGCTTTTTCTTTAGCTAGTTTATCAGCTTCAGCTTTTTCTCTTTCAGCTTTTTCTTTTTCAAGACGAGCAGCTTCAGCCTGAGCTTTTGCAGCTTCTTCTTGGTGTAAAGTAGTAACTTGTTCTGCTGTTAATGGAGTCACAGTATTCCAGTCAAATTTTACTAATGCTGGAGTATTTGAGTGTCCTTTTAATGGTTCACCGTTTGCGTATACAGAGAAATTAATAGTTTTTTCAGCTAATTTTTCAGCACTTGTGAAGTGGAATAGTTTTTCATTACCTTCACCACCAAGGTCTGTTCTTTCAGCAACTTTTCCATCTACAGTTATTGCCTCAACAGTTCCTACAAGAGGTCCGAATTGTAAGTTTTTAAATGTTAAGTAGTAGTGATAAGTATCATTTACTTTTTCTACACGAGTTTTTTCGTGAACTAGTGCACCATCTGACATTGATAATTTGTTAGTAACGCTAGCATCATGAATTTTAGCTGAAACTAGATTATTAGCAGCTTCCTCTTTAGTAGCTTCTACAGTAGGAAAATTAAGATCTAAAGTTGCATCGATTTCATTGCCTTTTTTATCTTGTTTTGTTACTACTGTCATTTTGAGTTGAACTTTGTCTAGTAATTGATTTGTTGTAAATGAAACTTCTTTATTAGTACCTTCTAATGGAGTAATAAGTGCATTATTGCCATTATGTGAAATTTTTGAAAATTGATATTTAGTACGTTTAGTAACAAATGTGTTACCAGTTGCTTCTTTAATTTTAAATGTGTATTTGTATTCTGGACCTTGTTTCTCAATTTTCACATCTTTTTCAAATAAGTTAGCATATGTTGAAATTTGTTCATTATCTTTTTGATATTTTAATTCCCCTTTTACAGTAGCAGGGAATGTAGTAGGTACTTTATCAGCAGCTACTGCATGATCGGGAACTGTAGGTGCAGCAGGTTTAGGCTCTTCTTTAGGTTTCACCGGTGCAGGTGTAACTGGTTTTGGTTTAGCCGGAGCTACTACTTCTTCAATTTTAGCAGGTCTTTCTTTATATGGAGTTGCAGTTTCATAGTATAATTTTAATGTAACGAAGTGCGACATTAAAGCACCGTTGGGATATGGAGCAGTACCATCTAATTGAATTTTTTCTAATAATTTATCAGTAGTTATAGAACCTTCTTTAACAGAAGAATTTCCGTTTGTAGCAAGAGTAGTTAAAGGTATATCTTTACCTTCATATGCTACTTTGTGTAATTCAAATGGATAGAATTCTCCACCTACATTAGCAAGACCTTTTTTGAATCTTAGAGTATATTTATATTTATCTCCAACTTTTTCAATTTTAACATAACTATCTAATGCAGAACCGTATAGAGACTCTTCATCGTTGTTGTTAGCATTTCTTAAATGTCCTTGGACGTGAATAGGGAATTCTTTATTAATTTTACCTGTATATTCTACGTCCTTATTAGGATTTTTGTATGTAGCTGCTTCGTAGTTATCCGCAGTTACTTTTGTTCTAGAAAGTGATGATAAATCGAATTTTAATATCATCCTTTGAGTTCCAGTTCCAGGATTATTACTCATTTTACCAATAGATTCCATAACAGGAACAAACACTTTAGTAAATGTTTCTAGTTTATTATTAGCATCAATTTTATTTTTATCTACATTGAAAGTAATAGTTTTTGGATAAACAGTACGATTAGGGAATTCTTCTTTGTATGTATCAATAAATGCATCTTTTTCGTTTTCAGCGTAATTTTCAACTATAGTTGAGTCTTTAAACTCGCTATCTTTAATTTCTTCACGATTTGTATGAGTTTTATCACCATCATAGTATTTTAAGTCTCCTAAGTATCCAGACATAGCACCTAATGTAATAGGCTTAAATGTAACACTTACAGAGTACTGTCCATTTTTTACTATTAATTTTGTTTTTTCGTTATCTAATCCAGCGGCAGCCATAGAAGGGCGACCTTCTTCATGGAATTTTAAGGCTTCAGCAGTAATCTTATATTCTCCATCTTTCAAAGCTTTAACGTCTTGAGCTACAGTGGCAGGTTCTTCAGCTTTAGGCGCAGTAGTTGCTGGAGCTGTAGGTGATGCAGTAGCAGAAGTTGCTGGTGCAGTTGTAGCTGTTGCTGGAGTAGCTGGAGCAACTGCTGTAGGAGCGGTTGCTGTTGCCGGATTGCTTGCAACAGCAGTTGTTTCTGCTGCATAAGCAAAGCTATCTTGATCATATGATTCAATAGCTGCAATTGCTGAGAATATAGCAGTCGCAGACAAAACTTTTAATAATGTTGTATTTTTCATATAAATAAGGATCTCCTTTATTTTGTATTTAAATTAGATTTTATTAGATATTAAATCGTTATCACTATTATATTACAAAAACAAAAAAAAATAAAGAAAAAAATGATAATTAGTATCATTTAAACTCTAAAATAAGAGTTTTTTTCTCGAAAGATTCAAATATAAGTCACAATTTAGACACAAAATAAAAAAACAAATGAGTTTAGAAAATTTCTAAACTCATTTGATAATGATTATTATTTATTAATTTTTCTACGTAATATTACTGCAGAAAGTAATGAAATTAATCCTAAGAAACCTGTAGTTGTAGTAGTCGTTCCTGTTTTTGCTAATGTTTTATTGTTTGTAGCTACATGTTTTATTTCTTGAACATTTGTTTTTGTTGCTTCTGAATCTGTGTTGTTAGTTGAAGAATTTCTATTGAATTCTGGAAGTACAGATTGAATCAATGCATTATCTTTGTATGATGTAGGTGTATCAGTAGGTGTTATATTAATGTTAGAAGCAGCTTGGTTCGTTGTTACATTTTTAATAATAGTATATAAACTGAAGTGATTTGTAAAGAATGTTAATTTTCCATCTTTATAGATACTTGGAATTTTTTCAAGGTTATTATTATTTACATAATATACCTCTAATTTTTCATTCTCATTAGCCAATAGCGCTACAGTAACGGTACGAGTTTCACCTTTCTTATCGATTTTATTTCCTTTTTCATCTTTAAAATAAAGATCAATCGTTTTTATTACCTGCATGTTTTCATCAGTATTTTTAACTAAAGATTCTACTTTAGTTGTATTCTTTTCGTCAGCTTCTACGGCTACAAATTGAGTTGCTTTAATATTAGAGTTGTTAAATGAAACACTAATGTTACTAATTTCACCCACGTTTTTCACAGTAGCTACCAAAGTATCTTTAAGTGTAGCATTATTTATAATTGCTTTAAGCTTTTCTTTTTCATCTTCTGAAATGCTGCTATCTTTCATAATACCATCGACTGTTTCAGATTTTAGTTTTTCTAGTTTTTCAATTTCCACTTTTTCTCTAGCAAGTATTTCTGCTTCGATACGAACTTTTTCTGCATTTTCTTTAGCAAGTTTTTCTTTTTGTGCCTGAGCTTTGGCAGCCGCTTCTTTTTCTAATCTTTCTTTTTCAAGACGAGCAGCTTCCTCTTTTTCTTTGGCAAGTTTTTCTTTTTCTGCCTGAGCTTTGGCGGCAGTTTCTTTTTCTAATCTTTCTTTTTCAAGACGAGCAGCTTCCTCTTTTTCTTTGGCAAGTTTTTCTTTTTCCGCCTGAGCTTTGGCAGCCGCTTCTTTTTCTAATCTTTCTTTTTCAAGACGAGCGGCTTCCTCTTTTTCTTTGGCAAGTTTTTCTTTTTGTGCCTGAGCTTTGGCAGCCGCTTCATTTTCTAGTCTTTCTTTTTCAAGACGAGCGGCTTCCTCTTTTTCTTTAGCAAGTTTTTCTTTTTCTGCCTGAGCTTTGGCAGCCGCTTCATTTTCTAATCTTTCTTTTTCAAGACGGGCGGCAGCTTCTTTTTCTTTAGCAAGTTTTTCTTTTTGTGCCTGAGCTTTGGCAGCCGCCTCATTTTCTAATCTTTCTTTTTCAAGACGAGCAGCTTCCTCTTTTTCTTTAGCTAATTTTTCAGCTTCAATACGTTCTTTTTCAGCTTTTTTCTCATCAGAAAGGACTTCAGGTCTATTAATATTAGTAGTTATTACTAATTTAGCTTCAGGTCTAGAATTACCCATTCCATCGTTTGGCACTCTGATATCATAACTATTTTTTACTTCTTTTTCTAGTTCTACTATTAATTTTTTATCAAAATTTCCGATTTCTCCTGTTAAAGAATTTAAATCATCGTATTTATTAACTACGAAGTATTTAACTTTTTCACCATCTATTTTATTTTTGAATACATCTATTTCTAATAGGTGAGAGTGCATTGAACCGAATAGCATCGTTTTTAAATCTAAATCTAAATACGTTTTATTAGGTGTAAAAATTAATTTACCTTTATTTGTAAATACCTGATTAGCCATTGATGTCTCAGTAGGTCTGTAGAATTTCTTAATAGAGTAGTCTATATCTTGAGTTGGATATTTATATGATAAATTGTTTAAAGATTCATACAATTCTTTTATATTATTTTGAAGTGATAAAGCATCATTTAGAGAGTTATTTGTTTTTGAAACTAATGCTTTCAGTTCTTCTAATTTTTCTTTAGTTAATAATTGAGACAATATATCAGAGTTTACTATGTGTGTTAAATTTTCAAAATTATTCTGTAAATATTTAAGATCTGTGTTTTTTTCTGATTTTAATTTTTTAAGATTAATATCAAGATTTTCTAAATGTAATACAATGTTTGATAAACTTGCTTTTGGTCTAGCTAGAGTTTTTTTGATTTTTTCAAGTTCAGCTTCAAGATTTGCTTTTGCAGTTGAAATTGTACTTGTATCAGAGAGTATTTTTTCTGTTTCGCTTACTTTATTATTCAACTCCATAATTTTTTCTTTTTTCAATATTTGAGAATCTTTTTCAGCAATAACAAAATAAGCTTCATCGCTATTTACATTAAATTCTACTCCTTTTTTAGAAGGTGTAGAAGGGATTAGACGAAGAATTCCATTTTCGTAGATATATACTTGCGTATTTGCGGTAGCTTCATATCCAGCTATATTAAGTGTAAATATTGGATTTTCATTAATGTTCCAACCATCTTTGTCAAGAGGAGTGAATTTAGAACCATCTTTTTTCGTTAAATCAAATTTAAAAGAATTAACTTTTGTTAGTCCTAGTTCTTGTACTTTGCTATCTAGAGTGTGATTCATGATTCTTTCGGAAACAGGAGTAGTTTTAATAGTTACATCTTCATCTAATAAGAATTTATTTTTTGATGAAAGAGTTGCAGTATATTCTTTATTATTTATGTTTAATGTTGTTTCTGCTTTGTCAAGAGTTTCTTTTTCGAATGGTAAAATGTATGTTTTTGTTGCACTACTTTCTGTACCATCAATATTGAAAGATTTAACTTTAACGATAATATTTCCTCCGCTAGAAGTAATATTTGTCCCTTCGGCAAATGGATCTATATTTATATTATATGAAAACTCTGGTTTGTGAGGATTGGCATTAGCAAATTTTACAGCCGCATCTTGAGAGTTAAATGTAGGTTCGCTTCCATCGATAGTATATTTAATATGTCTTGTTTTTGTGTTAATTAAATTGTTTCTTTCAAATGACATTTCTAGTGTGTGGTAGTAGTGTCTTGCTAATTTAAATTTGTTTCCACTTAGACCATTATAAGGAGTATAAGTGATTCCATCTTTTGTAAAATCGTATTCTTTACTAGGTTCGTTTGTTTTCTTGATTCTTGTACCACCTAAGGTAGCTTTTATAGAAAATAATTTTGGTTCGTCAACTTGTGCATTATTATTTACTATTACGTTAGCATCATTCCAAGTAATAGTACCATATTGTTTCATTATTCTTGCAGGATATTGAAAATCTCCATAGACTATAACTTCTTTTTTCCCTGTTACTGGTATTTTAACCTCTGATATTTCGTATATTGAATCAGAAGTAGTTATTGTTTCTATTATTTTATTAGAGATAGGAGACAATAAGTCGGAGTTTTTAGCGTTTTGAATTTCTTTATCGCTATATTTTATATTTTGAATACCATCATTGTTCTTTCCTTCTCCAACTTTGCTGTAATAGTTAAAAACTAAATATTCTTCATTGTTTTCTCTTATGAGTTTCCCTATAGTATCGACATTTTTTCTAACTTTAGGCGTAGTTATAGTGTCATCTTTTACAGATAATTTGACAAACCTAGTATCAGTATTTTCAGCGGTATTAATATGCAATGGTTTTAATTTATTAAAATTGTAAGTTAAAATCATATTTTGAACACCTGCTCCGTCCAAAACATAATCCATAACAGGAACAAATACTTGTGTGAAAGTCTCAAGTTGATTGTTGTTGTCTATTTTGTTTTTGTCTACAGAGTAACTAAAAGTTTTAGGGTACACATGGCGCTCAGGATATTTTTTACGATATGTTTCAGAGTATTCATCGTTTTCTTTTTCTGTGTAATTGTCGATGATTTTTGTGTCTTTAAAATCACCATTAGTTATCTCTCTTCTGTTTTCATGAGTTTTATCACCATCGTAGTATTTTAAATCGCCTAAGTAACCTTTATTTCGACCGATTTTTATAGGATTAAATGTAACATTTACGGTATATTTTCCATCTTCAACAATTAATTTTGTTTTTGTATTATCTAGTCCTGCAGAAGCCATTGATGGGACCGTACCTTCAGCATTAAAGTTAAGAGCAGACGCTTCTATACTATATTCCCCATTTTTCAGATTCTTATAATCTTTAAAAGTAGTATTATCTGTAGCAGAAACTGATGGCACTGATACAGGAGTTGTTGTATAAATATTATCAGTAGATGTTGCATCTGGAGTAGTTGTTAGATTTGCACCAGGAGTTGCTGTTGAGCTACTCGCTACAACAGGTGTGTCTTCTGCTGCAAAAGCAAAACTATCTTGATCGTAAGCTTCAATTGCTGCAACGGCTGAGAATATAGCTGTCGCGGATAGAACTTTTAATAATGTATTGTTTTTCATTTTCTATTTTCCCTTCTTTCCTGCCTAAAAATGTACAAACTTTATTCACAATTTAGACACAATTATTTAATAAAATTTGGAATATCCAAGAGGTCAATTTAATATTTAGTTCTGGATTATTCCTTAAATGATGTTTATTTTTAATGAAAATAGGATGAATTACTTAAATAATAAGATTAATATATTTTATGATGTAATTCATTAGTTTTCAGTGAAATAAAATAAGATAATTAATAATATTAATTTGTTGTAATTTGACAAGACTGGTTTTTATATAGTCTTGGTAATTAATTTTCATTATACTATTATAATACAAAGAAGTTAATTAATAAAGGAAAAAGTGATAATGGATTTCATTTGCAGTCTAAAACATATAAAAATTACAATAAAATTACATTAACAATTAACAAATTCGCCATATATAAGAAGAAGTTAATTTTAAAATATAAAAAAATATTATCATAAAAAGTTCTATGATTTAAATGTAATTTTTAATTATATAATTCTTGTAAACCCTTAAACTAATTTGTTGACATTTTAATTTTTCTATGCTACGATTTAAAAAGTGAATAGAATAAAATCACTGGGGGAGCCTTTAGGCTGAGATAACATAGTTAGACCCTTTGACCTGATCTAGATAATGCTAGCGTAGGAAACGTGAATATTTTCAAAATAGAATTAATCCAACATTATTGGAAAATATACTATGAGTAATATATGTTTCAGAGTTCTCTTACGTTAGTAAGGGGACTTTTTTATTTATCATAAGTGATATTATTTTAGACCAAAATTAAATATATTGAGGGGGATATACCTATGAAACTTATTACTGAAATTATGGAAGAAAAGGCATTACCAATTGTTGATAAAATATATAATGATGGATTTATTCAAGGATTAATTAACGCTGATTTATCGGAAAAAGCAGTAGAGCACTACCTGAAAGCTGATGCACTTTATTTAGAGAATTTCAGCGATATTTATGCCATTCTTTTAGCAAAAAGTAATGACAAGGTTGAAAAAAACTTTTTCTTAGGTCAGATTAATTTTGTATTAAACGAAGAAATTGCTGCACATAAAAATTTAGCAGATTACATAGGGAGAGATTATCAAGATATAATTAAAGGCGGAGAGTGGTATCCATCTGCAGACCATTATATAAAACATATGTACTATAATGCATTTGCATTTGGTATGGCAGAAGCGTTAAGTGCAATGGCGCCATGTCCATGGATTTATAAAATGGTAGCTAGAAAGATTTTAGCTAATCATAATTTAGCAGATGATCATCCATTAAAATTCTGGGTTGAATTTTATGCTGATGGCTTAGTAGATGAAGTACTTACTGAGTACTATAAAATTATTAATCGCGAAGCTGAATTTATGAGTGAAGAAGGTAAACAAAGACTTATTAAAAACTTCTTAGAAAGTTGTGAACATGAACGTCGTTTCTTTAATATGGCTTATACGCAAGAACGTTGGGATTTAGAGGTATAGGATATGAGTAAACTTAATATTGCATTAACTATTGCTGGAACTGATCCAACTGGTGGAGCAGGAATTATGGCTGACCTGAAAAGCTTCCAGGCACGTGAAGTGTATGGAATGGCTGTAGTTACTAGTGTTGTTGCACAAAATACGTTAGGTGTGCAGATGATAAGAAACTTGGATTTGGATATATTAGAAGCGCAATTAAAAAGTGTGTTTGATGATATAACACCTGATAGTGTAAAAACTGGAATGATAGCAAATGCTGACATGATGAAATTAATTAAGAGATATTTACCTAAAGATGTTCCTTATGTTGTTGATCCAGTTATGGTCGCGACAAGTGGAGATAAATTGATAGATGATGTTGCAAGAAAACATTTAAAAGAAGAGATATTACCACTAGCAACTATTATTACACCAAATGTACCAGAAGCAGAAGAAATTGTTAATTTTAAAATACTAACAGAAGATGATGTTAATCGTGCAGGGAAGTTCATTATCGATGAAGTTGGATGTAAATCAGTAGTTATAAAAGGTGGACATCTAACTGGAGAAGCAAAAGATTATTTATTTTTAAATGATGGTACTAAAAAAGTATGGACTAGTGAAAGATTTAAGACTAATCATACACATGGAACAGGCTGTACATTCTCAGCTGTTATTGCTGCAGAATTAGCAAAAGGTAAAAGTATAATTGAAGCTGTAGATATTGGGAAAAAGTTCATTACAGCAGCGATAAAACACACACCAGAAATAGGTCATGGAAATGGACCTGTAAATCATATAGCATTTAAAGGAGATTTATAAATATGACAAGTTTAAAATTATTAAAAGAAAAAGCGCCATTAGTGATTTGTATAACTAATGATGTAGTTAAAAATTTCACAGCAAACGGCTTAGTAGCATTAGGAGCATCACCAGCAATGAGTGAGTATCCAGAAGACTTGGAAGATTTATTAAAATATGCTGGAGGGTTATTGATTAATATCGGTACATTAACAGATGAAACTTGGAAATTATACCAAGAGGCGCTTAAAATAGCTGAAAAATATAATGTACCTGCAGTATTAGATCCTGTAGCCTGTGGAGCGGGAGCTTATAGAAAAAAAGTATCAGATGATTTAATAAATAATTACAAACTGGCAGCTATTAGAGGAAATGCTGGTGAGATTGCATCTTTAGTCGGAATAAATGTAGCCTCTAAGGGAGTAGACAGTGCAGGAGTAGATAATATTGATGAAATTGCCTTAGCAGCAAATGCTAAATTTAATATTCCAATAGTAGTAACTGGGGAAGTTGATGCTATTGCTGTTAATGGAGAAGTAATAACAATACATAATGGAAGTGCAATGATGCCTAAAGTTATAGGAACAGGATGCTTATTAGGAGCAGTTCTAGCAAGCTTTATTGGATTAGAGCAAGGTGAAGAATTAAAATCACTAGAGACAGCTATGTTAGCATATAATATTGCCGGGGAAATGGCGGAAAAATCTCCTAATGGACATTTACCAGGAACATTTAAAGTTGAATTTATTAATGCATTATATGAAATTACAGATCAAGATATAAAAGCATTTAAAAAGGTGAAATAAGATGTTTAATAAAGAACTATTAAAATTATATTTTATTTGTGGAACTACTACTTGCTTAGGTAAGGACTTATATACAGTAGTTGAAGATGCTTTAAAAGGTGGAATAACTTTATTTCAATTTCGTGAAAAAGGTGAAGGAGCCTTAGAAGGTAGTGAAAAAGTAGAATTAGCAATAAAACTACAAAATCTTTGTAAAAAATACAATGTTCCGTTTATTGTTAATGATGATATAGAGTTAGCATTAGAAATAGATGCTGACGGAGTACATGTAGGACAGGATGACCTTGGTGTTGACGAGATTAGAAAATTAATGCCGAATAAAATTATAGGTCTTTCTATAGGAAATGAAGAAGAATTTAAACAATCCAAAGTTGAATATGTAGATTATGTTGGTGTAGGACCTGTATATGTCACACAGTCAAAAGATGATGCTGGTGGCGCTATAGGTTATGAAGGACTAGAATTAATGAGAAGATTTTTACCACAAATGCCATTAGTGGCAATCGGTGGTATTCAGACACAACATATTAAAGATATTATGAAAACGAATGTCGATGGTGTGTCTATTATATCAGCAATATCATATTCAGATAATATTGAAAAAACTGTTCGTGAAATGAGCGAACAATTCTAAAATTAGCCTCCAAAGTTTAATTCACCTTTTGATAATTTTCAAGTGGTGATATAAAGAGTAGAGCAAAAATCCTTACCAGTTTTTGAGTCTACTCTTTTTTGTTTAACTAATTAGGGAGAGTTGAGGGACTCAAAAATCGCAATTTCTTAAAAAACAAGATTTTGTCGAGTTCACCCGCGCAGTTAATTAGATACCTAAAAAGCTTTTATAAAGTGAATCTAAATATCAATAAACCACTGGGGCTATGGGTTTTAATATGAACTTTGTTAAATTTTAGAACTTTTTGATTATCCCCTTGAAAGAAATTGATTTTGTCGAGTTGCTCCTGCAAAGGTTATTAGATATCTAAAAAGTTATTTATAAAGTAAATTCTGGCATAAATAAGCCATGGTGTATATGTTTTTTAGAATGTAGAATTTTTGAATTATATCCAGCTCTATATAATTATTTGATTAATGAAGATAATAAGTATATAATTAGCATAGAAAAAAGAATGCTAACAATAAAGAGTGGAGGAAGTTTTATGACGAATATAGTATTGATACATGGTACATGGTGTGATGGAACTGTTTGGGGAGAATTTGAAGATGAATTAGAAAAATTAGGTTTAAATGTATATACTCCAACTCTAAGATATCATGATTTACCTTATGAAGAAGTTGAAAAAAAGGTAGCAGAAGTTAGTTTAGATGAGTTTACAGATGATATTGTAGCGTTAATAGAAACTTTTGATGAAACTCCAATAATACTAGGACACTCGTTAGGAGGACTTCTTGCTCAGAAAGTTGCTATGAGGAGAAAAGTTAAAGGTTTGGTATTAATGGGAACTGCCCCAGCAGCGGGGATATATGCTTTTTATCCAAGTATGGTAATTTGTTTCTATAAACATTTTCTACGCCCAGGATTTTGGAAAAAATCTATGCCGCCTTATAAGCATGCATTTTATGATTATTGTATGAATAATCAAGAAGAAGAGGATAAAGAAAGAGAATTTTCTAAATTAGTTCCAGAATCTGGTTTCACATATTTCCAAATGGCATTACCATTTTTAGATAAACAAAAAGGTGCTTATATTGATTTTGATAAAGTAAGTGAACCTGTGCTTGTTATAACAGGTAGCGAGGATAAAATGGTACATCCAAATATAGCAAGAGCAACAGCAAAAAGATATAAAAATGCAACTCTAAATGTTATTGAAGGCTCAGATCATATGTATGAAGCTCCTAAATATAGAGATAAAACTGTAGAAGTAATAAAGCAATGGTTAATAAACAACAATCTTAACTAGTGATTTTTTGAAAAAAATAGTATTTTATGTAAACGAAAAAGTGAATTTTCATGAATTTTCAAAAAACTTTTTAAAAAAATTCAAAAAAAAGTGTTGACAATTTTATCTGCTAATGATAATATATACTCAAGTTCAAAATTACCGATATTCAAATAAGTACTTTATAGGAACTTTTACAGAGAGTGTGAGTAGGTGAAAGCACACAATGCAGATGATAAAGGAAAATGGTTTGAATGGTAAAAAAAGTGAGTTTTAAAACACAAGCTTTTTTCGTAAGCGTTACGTTACAAACGCACACTATCTCGTATATATTCTAGATACATAGACGTTGTAGTGATAAAGTTCGTAGTTTACGAAAAAGTAAGGTGGTACCGTGAAATTAGTTTCGCCCTTATTCTCTTAGGAGAGTAAGGGTGATTTTTTTTACATAAAATTCGCAAAACCCAAAAATAAATAGTACAAACAAAAGGAGAAAATTATAAATGAAAAAACTATTATTTTTAGTAACAAGTTTCATACTTGGAATCGTATTAATTGGATGCTCAAGTGCATCAAAAACTGAGAAAAAAGGAATCGATGTTGATAAACTAGATCCTAGCAAACCTGTAACTGTAAAAGTTGGGGCTACTAACGTACCTCACGCAGTATTATTAGAGCACGTTGCTCCTCAACTTGAAAAAGAAGGAATCAAATTAGACATCATTACATATCAAGACTACTATGTACCAAACAAAACGTTAAACGATAAAGAAATCGACATTAACTACTTCCAACACGTACCATTCTTAAAAAATGCTATTAAAGAAAATGGATACAAAATTGAAGACGCTGGTGCAATTCACTTAGAGCCAATCGGATTATACTCTAAAAAAGTTAAAAACGTTAAAGACCTTAAAGAAGGTGCTAAAGTATTAGTAAGTAACAACAAATCTGAATGGGGACGCGTAATTAAATTATTAGCTTCTGAAGGATTAGTAAAAGTTAAAGATGGTGTAGACCCAGTAACAGCTACTTTCGATGATATTGCTGAAAACCCTAAAAAATTACAATTCAGCTACGAAAATGATCCAGCTTTAATGGTTAAATTCTACCAAAATGGTGAAGGTGACCTAGTTTCAATCAACGCTAACTTCGCTGTTGATGCAGGATTAAACGCAGCAACTGAGCCAGTATTAGTAGAAAAAGCTACAGACGACAACCCATACGCAAACATCATCGTAGTTCGTGAAGGTGACAAAGACAAACCTGTTGTTAAAAAACTTGTTGCAGCTTTAAAATCTGAAGATACTCAAAAATTCATTAAAGAAAAATGGAATGGAGCAGTATTACCTGTTAAATAATTTCATTAAAAATTTTAAAAAAAGGCAGTTCGGAAGATGTACCGACCCCAAAAAGTTAGACCAAAAAATCTAACTTTTTGGAGGTCGATATTTTTATGACTAAATATAATTTTGAATTTAAAAAGAAAGTCGTACTAGAGTAT
>NZ_DBHIUF010000021.1:0-30018 GCF_057272915.1 Gemella sp. | reverse complement strand
TTTTTTTCCAACTTCTCTTGACTTTTCTGTTTACACAAAATATTATACACTATCTTTGCTAAGATAATAGGTAATAAAGAAGATTATCAAATTAATTACAGCAAGAATACAACAGCTGCTAAGGAAAGACAAATAACAGCAATCTCAAATAAAGGAAAAATTGAAATTAGCTTTATTTAGATTTGAGTATAGATTTTTCAAAATATTAAAAAAGAGATGGATTTTAATAAGTCCATCTCTTTAGTTTTAAAATTTCCCGTTTTTTATGAAATTTTCTAGTTTTTTTCTGTCTTTATCGCTCATTCGAATATGTCTATTTTTTAATTTTCGTGAATTATGTTTTCTTGTTATTTTAGAAACATTTTGTTTTCTATCTTTTAGTTCTTTTATAAACATATGGCAGTCTCTTAGAATAGCACCATAGCCAAGAGTAGTATTGCGCTCATCGTTATCATCACTTACAACTATAATGTCAATAAAGTGATCAATTCTTAGTTCACGAGTTTTTCTTTCTATCCACTGGTCTGCACGTTCTCCAGTTTTTGTATAAACAATACTGATAGGTGGTTCTTCTTTAATATATTCTTTTGCACGAGTAAGATATGCATCGAATACGCAGTAGACAATGTAATTATTTCCGCCTGCATATTCACGTAAAATATCAATTAGAACATCACGTTCAGTAGGGAAGGTAGAGCTTTTTATTAAGTTATATTCTTTCATACGAAAAAGTAAATTGTAACCATCAATAAATAAATATTGTTTTTTCATAAAAAAGCCTCCTTTAATAATTTAATTAATTATTTTTCTCATATCAACATGTTCAATTCCAGCATCTAAATATATTTTATTATTAATTCGGTTGTAACCTAATGATTCATAGAATTTTTCAGCTTGAATTTGAGCACTTAATTCTATAATTACTTCTTTTTTTAGAATTTGTTTGGCTATGTTTTCGCAGCCAATAATAAGTTTACGACCGATACCTTTTCCACGATATTCTTTATTAATAACAACGCGTCCGATGTGAATAACGTCTTTATCAAGATCTATAAGACGAGCGATTCCAATAAGTTTATCATCATCGAAATATCCAATATGAACTGTATTTTCGCTATAATCTTTTTCATCTAATTCTAGTTCAATAGGAACATTTTGTTCTTTAACAAATACTTCAATGCGAAGAGCAAAACCAAGGTCTAATTCTTCTTTATTGTTTAAAATTTTAATCATTAGATTTTATTCTTTCATACATAATTATTCCAGCAGCTACAGAAGCATTTAAGCTTTGTATTTTTCCTAACATTGGTAGGTGATATAAGAAGTCACATTCATTAGTAACAACTTTACTCATTCCTTCGCCTTCATTACCAATTACAATAGCTAAAGGTACATCTTTTGCAATTTTTGTATAATCTTCAGAACGTTCTGCTAGTGTAGTTCCAGCGATCCAGAACCCTTTTTCTTTTAGTTTTTTAATAGCATCAGTTAGGTTTGATACGCGAATAACGGGCATGTGTTCAATCGCTCCTGCAGATGCTTTAACTGCAGTTTGGCTAACCACAGCAGCACGACGTTTAGGAATAATTATAGCTTTAACACCACTAGCCTCAGCAGTTCTAATTATAGCACCAAGATTGTGTGGATCTTCAATATGGTCTAAAATTAGTAGGGTAGTATCCTTATTAATTTCTAGGTTATTTACTACTTCATCAAGTTCAAAGTAAGAGTATGGTGCAACATAGGCGATAACCCCTTGGTGACGTTCAGTAGTAGAATTATCTAGTTTACGTTTTGGAACTTCTTGACAAATGATTTTTTTCTCATTAGCAATAGCAAAAATAGATTTTAATCTTCCTTTTTCAATCCCTTCTTGGAATAGAATTTTATTAATTTCACGTCCTGATTTAATAGCTTCAAGTATAGAATTACGACCTGCAATCACTTCTTTATCTAAATCAACTTCAGGAGTTTCAACTTGAGGTTTTTGTTCTTTATTTTTTAGTCTTAATTCTTTATAGTGTTTATTGTTTTTCTTCATATAGTCTAATTATGTAGTTAAACATTTCCTCCAATCTTTCAAAGTTTTTTTCTAAATATAAATAACCGAATACTGCCTCTAAACCTGTAGCAAGTTTATATTCCATAATGCTTGCGTTCTTTGCTTTAGAGTTGTTTTTTTGATTTTTTGCACGGTTATAAATTTTTTCTTCTTGTTCTGTTAATATACTATTATTTAGTATGTTTTCCATAAAACTTGCTTGTGCTCTTGCTGATACGATTGTAGATACTGTTTTGTGAAGATCATTTATTTTTCCTAAGTGATTTTTCATAACGTACTCTCTACTCATAATATCATAGATGCTATCTCCAATATAGGCAAGAGTTAGTGCTTGCATTTGATTAGGATTAGCGAAGTTTTTTTCAGTAAATTTAAAAGTTATATTTTTTTCCATCGTACACCTTGTTTAGTATCTTCTAAGATAATTCCTTGTTCTTTTAAGTCATCACGTATTTTATCAGCTAAGGCGAAATTACGATTTTTACGAGCTTCTTCACGTTCAGCTATTAAACTTTCGATGTGTTCACTATTAAGTGTATTATCTTCTTTTACGCTTATTCCAAGAATAGAACTATAAGTTTCAAATGCAGCGTTGATTAGCTCTAGAGTTTCTTTGTTGACAGCTTCTTTTGCTGTGTATGAATTAGATATTCTCACAATTTCATACCATGAAGAAAGTGCATTTGCTGTATTGAAATCATCTTGCATATATTCTTCAAATTTGTTTAACTCCTCTGTAACTAATGCTACAACTTCTGTATCTAATTTTTCATCAGTTATATCATTATTTAATCTGAATTGTAAGTTTTGATAAGACGTTTTAATTTTTTCGAAGTTTGTTTTCGCAAGCTCAATATTTTCTAATGTGTAGTTAATTGGAGTTCTGTAGTGAACTGTCAACATGAATAAGCGAAGTACCATTGGGTCTATTTCTGCAATAATATCTTTTACAAGGCGGAAGTTACCTAAGCTTTTACTCATTTTGACATTATCAATATTAATAAAGGCATTATGCATCCAATAGTTACTGAATGGTGCATGGTTGTGACATTCAGACTGTGCAATTTCATTCTCGTGGTGAGGGAATGTTAAGTCTTGTCCACCAGCGTGGATGTCGATTGTATCACCCAGAGTTTCTTTAGCCATTACAGAGCATTCAATATGCCAACCTGGACGACCTTCACCAAATGGGCTATCCCATTTTACTTCACCTGGTTTAGCTTTTTTCCACAGTGCAAAATCTAGAGGATCTTCTTTATGTTCACCAACTTCAATACGAGCACCGCTAATTAAGTCATCGATAGATTGTTTACTTAATTTTCCATAATCTTCTTTTTTACGTGTTCTGAAATAAACATCACCATTAGCTTCGTATGCAAATCCTTCTTCAACAAGTTTTGCGATGAAGTTAATTATTTCTTGCATGTATTCAGTAACTCTAGGGTTTTTAGTTGCTCTCTTACATCCAAGTGCATCATAGTCTTTAAAGAAAGCTGTAATGTACTTGTCAGTTAGTTCACTTGTAGAAATTCCTTCTTCATTACTAGCCTTAATAATTTTATCATCAACGTCTGTAAAGTTAGAGATAAAATCTACTTCATATCCACTGTGTTCTAAATATTTGCGTACTACATCAAAAACTATTATCGGACGTGCATTTCCAATATGTATATAGTTATAAACAGTAGGTCCACAAACGTACATTCTTACTTTATTTTCTTCAATTGTTTTTAAAATTTCTTTTTGTTTTGTCAATGTATTATAGAGTTTAATCATAAATAGCTCCTTGTTAAAAGGGAGATTCACAAATTAAAAATTAGTTATCGTATAAATTAACTAATGAATGACTCCCAAATTTCTTCTATATCATAATAACTAAAAAAGTCTATTACTTAAATTTTAACACAAAATGCCTATAAAATGAATTATTTATTAATGTTTTATAAAAGATAATCAATTTTTAATTGTTTTAAATTTATATTTGTATTAAAATATATAGAGGAAAAAAATAAAGGATAAGGATATCATGAAATTATCAGATACTATTTATGCTACAGAGAAACATAAGAATGCCAAAGATGTTATTTTAATAATAATAGGAACGGTTTTATTCTCTATTTATGCTGGTTTATTAATCCCTGTAAATAATATTGGAGCAGGTGGGGCTTTGGGGTTAAGTTTAGTGGTGAATAAGTTAACAGGAATAAAAATAGGGACGATTCAGTTTATATTAAACGTTCCACTATTTTATATAGGTTATAGATATATTGGTAGAAAGTTTGTAATACTTACAGGAGTTGTCATAAGTATTTCATCTTTCTTAATAAATAATTTACCAAAGATTATTACTCCGGTGAATTTAGGTGATTCTTTAGTTGCAGCAATTTTCTGTGGAATTATTTCGGGACTTGCAATGTGCTGTTTATTAGTTGCGGGTGCTTCTACTGGAGGAACAGATATTACAGGTAAATTTATTTCAAAAAAAATGGATTTTAATTTACCGACGGTATTTCTTATACAAGATATTACAGTTTATACAATAGTATGGATATTTTTTGATATAAAATATGTAATGTATGCCCTTGTTATGAGTTTTGTTCGTAATCAAACGATGAGAGGTGTTCAAAAATTCTTTTCTGCATATATTCAATGTACAATTATCTGTAAAAATCCTGAGGTTATGGTAGAACTTATTAATAATACTTTACATAGAGGTTCAACGATAATGGATGTAGAGGGTGGATATTCTCATGAGAAGAAACGAATGATAATTGTAGTTATTCAGCAAAATGAGATGTATCAATTGCGTAAATTGGTAGCGAAAAATTGTCCAGAAGCATTTATAACGGTAAGTGCGGTAAATACAATAGTAGGTAACTTTAAAGAACATTCTTATAGACTATAAAATTTATATAGAATCGGCTTAGAATTATTATTTTAAGTCGATTTTTTAATTTGAATTTAAGTGTTATTATATTTTATATGTAGAATACTTAGAAAGGGAAATAAGTTGCTAATTGACCATTTTTGATATATAATATCTAGTGAAAACGAAAATTAGGAGGTAAGAAAATGAATTTAATTCCTACAGTAATAGAGCAAACTTCTCAAGGGGAAAGAGCATACGATATTTATTCAAGATTATTGAAAGATAGAATCATTATTCTTGGTTCAGATGTAAATGATCAAGTAGCAAACTCAATAACAAGTCAACTTTTATTTTTAGAAGCACAAGATAGTGAAAAAGATATTTATTTCTATATTAATTCACCAGGTGGAAGTGTGACAGCTGGTTTTGCAATTTATGATACTATGCAACATATTAAATGTGACGTTGTTACTATTTGTATGGGGATGGCAGCTAGTATGGGTGCATTTTTACTTGCAGCTGGAACTATCGGTAAACGTTACGCACTTCCAAATGCGGAAGTGATGATTCACCAACCATTAGGTGGTGCACAAGGTCAAGCAACAGAAATTGAAATTGCTGCAAAACACATATTAAGAACTAGAGAAAAATTAAATAAAATTTTAGCAGACAGAACTGGACAAACTATTAAGACTATTGAACGTGATACAGAACGTGATAACTATTTAACAGCAGAAGAAGCGTGTGAATATGGTCTAGTAGATAAAGTAATGTATCCAGAAAACAATAAACCTCAGAAAAAAGAAAAAACTAAAAAAGCTACGAAAAAAGTTGCTAAGAAAGAAGAATAAATGAAAAAAAGGAGTTGAGCAGGAGCTCAATTCCTTTTATATTTTCCAAATTTTTCCGATTGCATTTCTAATTTCGTAATTATCCATAAAATACTCTATATTTCCGTTGAAATTACGTTTGAATTGAAGAACTCCGTAGTCAGTAGCCTCTTCAGACTCAAAATCTTTAGAAGTACCAAAGAAGTTGAAATATTTAAAGTTATTATTGATGGCGTATTTCATCATATGGAATAAGATTGCATATGGACCCTCGTAACGGTGGAATTTTCTCATTGCACCGCTTGTGAAGTAGATTAAATCTTGCCCTGATTCTATAAAAGTAGCACATGAAAGATTAATAATATTTCCGTTTTCTTCTTTAAGCTCTTTTATTTTATCAATTTTTTTATACCAAATAGCAATATTTTCATCAAATTCTTTTAGACGGTTAGTTGCTTTTTTAGCATTCACTTTTCCTTGTTCTAATTTTTCTTTTAGATCGTCTCGCTCTTTTTCGAGATTTGCAATTGTGTTAGTTGTAGTTTCAATGAATTGATCACAATCAATGTATGAAATAAGATAGTGAGCTTTATCTCCGATATTATTCTTTAATGACTTAAAATATGTATTATCACGAATGCTAAAGTCTATTCTCTCCTCAGTATCACGATTAATTTTATCAAAGATTTTTGCATCTTCTTCATCAAAGATATCAATCTCTCGAACTTGTACTCCTTCTTTCATCGTTCTATTAATAGTATAACGAGCAATTTGTGAAATATTTTTTAATAAATTATTCTCAGTAATATTTTCGTCTAGTGATTTAGAAAAAACACAACGAGAAGCCAGTGTAGGATTTGTGAATAAGTCATCATTAAGTGGTTTGTATCCTAGTGAAGTTAATATTTTATCTGTTTTAATAGCATCCTCAGTAGTTTCAACATATTCGATATCTTTATAAATACGTTCGTTTAAGAATGGATTTACTCTTACGCAGAGAACACGAAAGTCTTTAGCGAAATAGTTTTTTAATTCTGCCATATAAAATCTTACTAACTCATTATTAGAGTAATCCATTATTGGACCGTGTTGAGCAGTAACTTTATAGAAGAATTTTCTATAAGGGAAATAAATAAATGTTGAATATGCTAGTATTTTATTATTTTCTTTTACTGCAAGAATTTTAGTCTTTAGATTATTGAAATTTTGCATTTTACTATATACGGCAGCTTGTTGTAAAAAGTAACGATTATCGTTTTTTTCTTGAACCATTTGTAATTCGTCACTGCTAATTTCTGTAAATATCATTAAGATGCTCCTTATATAAAATTTAATATATACGCATACGATTATATAATAAATAAAAGAAAAATAAAAGTAATAACTATTATTAAAATTTCTTAATAAAAAGATATAAATAATTGTGGATATAGCTTATAGAAGAATATTAGTAAAGGAAAATTTGGGTATACAGATCTTAAAAAAATTTATAATCATTATGTTATAGTAATATATAATGTTATAACCTCATAAACTGGAAAAAGGTTGTAATTGTTTTTTTAACAATTTACAACCTTTTTTCTATTTTTTTTATATTTTTTTAATTTTTATATTACTTACCATTAAATAAGAGCATGCTACTACTAGTATAAGCATTGCAATACTTGGTAATTTTATCTGAGCAAGTACTGCAAGAACTGTTCCGCATGTAGTGATAGGAACTCCTTGATAATATCCATTTTTCATTTTTGTCACGTTAAACCTAGCTAAACGATAAGCTCCACAGCATACGTAAACTCCACAAAGTATAGCAACAATTACCATTAATAGTGTTGATGGCTTATCATTAGTAATAAAGATTTCAAAAACAAGCATAGCAGGTGCTACTCCGAAACTTACTACGTCACATAATGAATCTAAATCGTGACCAATTTCAGAAACAACACCAAGTTTTCTTGCGACGATACCATCGTATCTATCTGCAAGCATAGCTAAGATAATAAAGACAGTACCCCAGATGAAATATCCATGTGATGTAGTCAGAATTGACATAAATCCACAAAAAATATTACAAAGGGTAAGATAATTTGGTATGAAGTTTTTATTCATTTTAAAAGTCAACCTCCAATATTGATATTATAATTATAGTACAAATTTGTAATAATGTCTAAGAAAAGATGAAATTTATAAAAATTTAGTAGTGAAAAATATTATTTTCTATAGTTGTTTAACGTCATGAAACCTGTTATAATTAGGATAAAATTGATTTTGGAGGTGCACTATGGAAAAGACATTTAAAAATTTAAATTTCACAAAAATTTTAAAAGAATTATTTATTATTTCTTTGGGTTGTGCTATTTACTCTTTTGCAATTATGCATTTTAATGTTCCAAATAAATTAGCTGAAGGTGGAGGGACAGGAATATCACTGTTATTATTATATTCAATAGGTCTTCCTGTTTCTGTGGGAACAATATTGGTAAATATTCCGTTATTAATAATAGGATATAAAATGTTAGATAAAAAGACAATGTTATACACGGTTTACGGCATTATTATGTTGACTTTTTGGATAGGGATTTTTGAGAAGTATAATATAGAAATTGAGATTGGTGGAGATAGATTACTGGCTGCTGTATTTGGAGGATTACTAGCGGGATTAGGATTAGGGATAGTTTTTCTTGCAGGAGGAACGACAGGTGGAGTAGATATAGTTGCAAAAATTGTACAACTTTATACAGGTAGTTCAATCGGTAGGATAATTCAAATTCTTGATGGAGTTATCATCGCCTTAACATTTGTAGTAGTTAAGAGTTTTCCAGCGATTCTATATACTTTGATTTATATTTTTATATGTACTAAAGTTATAGATTACGTTGTTGAAGGTGGTGTTCCTGGAAAAGGAGTAATGATAGTTTCATCGGAAATAGAAGCTATTACTAAAAAAATCCAAGAAGATATGAATCGTGGATTAACTTATATAAAAGGTCAGGGAAGCTATTCTAAGAAAGATTTGAATATTGGATATTGCGTTGTTTCAAGAAATGAAATAGGAAAATTAAAATCTCTGGTTTATAAAATTGATCCCCGAGCTTTCGTGACGATAACTGAGGTTCATGATATTATAGGAGAAGGCTTTAGTTACGATCAACCGAAAAAATCAAGTTTAAGTTTTAAAAAGAATCAATAGTAAAGAATCTGAGAGGGAGCGACTAAAAAATCGTGATTTCGTAGAAACAAGATTTTGTCGAGTCACTTCCTGCAGTGATTTATTAGATATCTAAAAAGCTTTTTAAAAGCGAATTTAGATATCGATAAACCGCTGCGTCTATGAGCTATTATATGAACTTTGTTAAATTTTAGGACTTTTGGGTCAGCCCCTGGGTTCTCATATAAGCGTTTTAAAAAGTTTAGAACTTTTATGTCAATCTCAGATTTATATTTGAAGGAGAAAAATAAATATAATATGTTAAGGAATTATTATTTTAGATTAATAAGTGCAGTATTATTAATTTCTATTTGTTGTTCGTTATTTGGTCAAACGTTATTGAAATTAATAGAATTAACTAGTAGTTATTATAAGTATTTATTGATTTTAACACCTTTGATACTAGTTTTTACTAAGTCTAGTAATAAATATTTACACACCAGTGCTATAGGTATGAAGTATTTTATTGAAGCGGCAACTGATAAAAAAGAGAAAGTTACGTGGAAGTTCCCTTTTATTTTAACTTTGAATACTTTACTAGCTCACAGCTTCGGAGTGAGTGTAGGGCGTGAAGGTGTTGCTGTGCAGTTGGGTGGAGCTATTGGTGGGAATATTGCTCCAGATGAATTCAGTACAGAGAAAAAACAATTTTTTGTAAAGTTAGGCATGATTTGTGGATTTGCTGGATTGTTTCAAACACCTTTAGCTGCTGTGGTATTTATTTTAGAGGTTGTCAGTGATAAATTTAACTTTACAAAAAATAAAATTTATGAGTATGTAACTTATATTGTTGCAGCGTATATAAGTGCTTTTGTATCGCATAAACTTGGTTTGGAAAAATTCTTTGTAGCTATAGATGTAAGTGAAATTAATATAAATTTAGAATTTATTTTTAAATTAATTTTAGTTGGAGTTGTGTTTGTTTTTGTAGGAATCTTATTTGTTCTACTTCAAAGAAAAATAAAGAAATTAGTAGCTTTGAATAAAAATATCATTTGGATTCTTCTAGTTGTTTTTATTTTAGTTAGTATTGTTTTCGAGTACAGATATGCTTCATTAGGTACAAATTTAATTAATCTTTCTTTTACAAACTTTGAACAGATTCAAGTTTATGATTTTATGTTGAAAATCGTATTAACTGCAATATGTACAGGGATTGGTTTTAGTGGAGGAGAGGTTACTCCGTTGTTTGCGATTGGAGCGACTTTTGGAGTAATTCTAGGAACTTGGTTAGGATTACCAATTCTTGTAACTGCCGCTTTAGGATACTGTTTAGTATTTTCAGCGGCAACTAAGACATACATTGCACCTATATTTCTTACATTAGAAGTATTTGGATATAAATTAATGTTATTTGCAGTAATCCCTGCAGTGTTAATTTACTTAATCAATAAAAAATATAGTATCTATAAATAATTAAATGGGAGTGACTCAAAAATCGTGATTTCAAAGAAATCGATTTTGTCGAGTCACCCCCGCACAGTTTATTAGATAGCTAAAAAGCTTTTATAAAGCGAATTTAGATATCAATAAACCACTGCGTCTATGAGTTTTCATGTGAACTTTGTTAAATTTTAGAACTTTTGGGTCAGCCTCATTTACAAATAATATAATACACCCTAGTGTGAGTTTTCACGCTAGGGTGTATTATTATAATCCAAGTATATTTAGTATCTCTTTTTTATATTTTAATTTTTGTTCGTCTTGATTTTGTTCATCAAGATTTATTTTTATTTCAGATACAATTTCACCAGGTTTATTTTTAATGATATAAATTCTATCGCTTAGGTCAATAGCTTCGTCTATATCGTGAGTTATTAGTAGAGTAGTTATATCAAGTTTGTTCTTGATTTCAAGATACCAAGAATGTAATGATATTTTAGTAATTGCATCGAGTGCACTGAATGGTTCATCTAGTAAAAATAGTTCTTCTTTGAACATATATGTACGTAAAAGTGCAACTCTTTGACGCATTCCTCCACTTAATTCACTAGGATATTTATCTTTATATTCGTAAAGGTTAAATAATTTAAGATTCTTTATCGCTTCTTCTTCAGCTTCTTTTTTATTGATTTTTCTTATTAAAAGTGGAAGTATAATGTTTTGAATAATAGTCTTATGTTCTAATAATAAGTCTTTTTGAAGCATGTAACTTACACGACTTTTATAGTCTGTGTTACCTTTTATAGAAATTTCGCCACTTTGAAGAGGATTTATACCTGCGATAATATTGAAAAGGGTAGTTTTACCAACACCGCTTCCACCTAATATAGATACGACTTCACCTTTATCGACATGAATGTTTATATCTTTTAGTATTTTATTGTTAGGATAATTGAAAGATAAGTTTTTTATTGATAATATATTCATTATTTTATATAGTCATTGCTGAATCCAGTATTTTCTGCAAGAGGTTGTTTTGTAATTTTATTTTCGTTAACCCAACGGTAGAATGTGTTCCATCTGTTAGCGTCAAATTCACCCCAGTGATCTTTGTTTGTTGCATATTGTTTAGATAGATATTTTTGAGATTCAACGATGAAATCTTTTTTATCTTTTAATTCTGGAGCATTTTTAATTAAAATCTCTGCAGCTTCTTCAGGATGTTCTATAGCGTAGACATATCCTTTCTTAATAGCTTTAAGAACTTTTTTAGCTTCTTCTTTATTTTGTTTTAAGTAATCATTATTAGCAATAATTACTGGAGAATAGTAGTCTAAATCTTTATTGAAATCTTTTAGATAGAAGTAGTTAATATCTAATTTCATGCTTTCAGCTAATTTTCCATCCCATGCATAGTAAATCCATGCAGCATCAAAAAGTCCATTTTCTAATGGTGTTACAGAGTTAGTATCTGTATTTGGAGCTAGATTTAATTTATTAGCATCTCCACCTTGTTTTTGGATTAATGATTTAACCATTGCTAATTCTACTGGATCATTCCAAGTTCCGTACTTTTTACCTTGAAGATCTTTTGGTTCTTTAATGTTGTTTTTCTTAAGTGAAATGATACCAGAAGTGTTGTGTTCGATAATTGCGGCTACGGCAGTGATTCCTGCACCTTTAGAAAGTTTGTTAGCCATTGAGTCTTGGTAGTAAATACCAAAAGGTGCTTTATTATTGATAATTAAGTCAGAAGTACTATCTTCAGGCGCTGGCTTAATGTCAAGATCAATACCTTCTTCAGCGAAGTATCCTTTCTCTTTTGCTACATATAGACCAGTGTGGTTTGTGTTAATTGCCCAGTCAAGTACGAAATCTACTTTTTTAAGTTCTTTTTTCTCTGCGTTTTTATTAACTGTACTACATGCAGTTAATGAGATTGCTAAGATAAAAGCAAAAACGCTAGTTAATATCTTTTTCATGATTTTCTCCTATGTATTTCCATTTAATAAATTTTTTCTCACTTAGTTTAACAAGTTCAATACTTAGTAAACTAATAACTGATACTAGTATAATAATTGCAAACATAGTATCGTATTCAAATAATTTCTTCGCTTTAATCATGTAAACTCCAAGTCCTTCAAAGCCACCTAGCCATTCAGCAACCACAGCTGCTATAAAGGCATAAGATACACTAACTCTAAGTCCAGCATAGAAGTAGCTAAGACTTGTTGGAATTTTCACATGCCAAAGGATCTGTAATTTACTAGCATTCATTAGTTGTAATAAAGTAATCATATCTTTGTCACAGTTTCTAAAGCCATCTAGTATACTAACAACTATAGGGAAAGTCGTTGTTAAAACAATTAATACAATTTTTGGTGTAAGTCCATAACCCAACCAAAGCACAAGTATAGGGGCTATTGCAATAGTTGGTATAGTTTGAGTCAGTACAAGAAGTGGATAGATAGATTTATTAAATATTGGTATACTATCCATAATTAAAGCAAGAAGCCATGCTATGACTATCCCTAGAAATAGACCTATTATAGCTTCGAGTAGGGTGATTTTGCTGTGAAATATTAATAGTTCGTAATTTTTTATACATGCTTTTACTATTTCAACAGGTGTAGGTATGATATATTTAGGAAGTAAACCGAGATTACCAGCTCCTTGCCAAATAATCACTAAGAACAACATAGAAATAGTTGCGGCGTATTTATTGATTAAATTTGTCAATTTTTTCATTTATAGTTAAAACATCTCCATAGTTAATTTTCACATTTGCAAAAATATTTTTACTGTCCTTACCCGCTAGGACAAAGCATTCTTTAAGAGTATCCATAAGTTCGTTGAATTCCCCTTCAATTACTGTTTCAAATGGAGTAACAATTACATTAGAATGCTTATTTTGTAGAAAATAGATAACTTTATCTATAGTCTTTAATCTTCCATCATGATTATCAAGAGGAAGAATTTGTAATGCAATACTGCAATTTATCAAAATAAAAAACCTCCTTACAATATAAGGGGGGTCTAAGTTTGTCTTTAAGCTAAGTGTGCCTACGCTAGCATTATCTAGATCAGGCGCGGTCGAAATATTTATATTCCCTCTCAGACTGTTCACAGACTCCCGTATAAATAATTATATCATACGTATGAAAAAAAACAATAAAAGTGCTTACAAAAAGCAATTTTATTGTATAAAAAAATACTAGAGCTAATCCGGAGATCAGCTCTTTAAAAGTATTATTATCAGTATGTTTGCTGGTTTACTTCACAGCTGAAGTTCTTGGTAAAGATCTAAGACCTTTGTTAGGTTCTGCTTTTTTAGTTGATGTAGTACCTTTTTTAGCTGGTACGAATACTCTCTTACCATCTTGTCCAGTTACCCAAACACCACCATCTTTGTCAGCAGTACGTTGGTGACCACGTTTAGCTAGTTGATCTCTTAATTCGTTATCAACGTCTGGGCTAAGGTGACCTGGATCAGTGTCAGTAGCACCTACGAATGGCTCAAATGGTTTATCAGAACCTGGTTGTGTACCTTCTAAAGCTAAAGCTGAAGATCCTCCAGCTACTAATAATCCTGCTGCAGTGAATACAGTTAATAATTTTTTCATGATATATTCCTCCTTTCCTTAAAGCTATATCCATTATATATATATATATATATTGTCAAGAGTTATTAATAAAAAAAATTATTTTTAATAAAAAAATTAATAATTTATGTAAATTTTGTGAATGAACTTAAAGTAGTAATTAAATATAGTCTAATTATATATAGAGTTTTACTTAAGATATTATTGTAAATATATTAATAGAAAATTTATTTTTGATTTTTCTATTAATATATGGTAGAATTATTAATCATAAATAAAATAAAAGAGGGATATACCAGTGAAAATTTTAAGAGAAATTATGGAGTGGGTAGTAGTTGTAGTAGTTTCTATTGCTATTTATCTGCTTATAAGCACATATCTTATCGCACCTTTTACTGTAAAAGGACATTCGATGGATTACACATTTGCTGATAACGATAAAGTTTTCGTTAATAAATTCAGTAAAAATTATGAGCGTGGAGATGAAGTTGTATTCCATGCAAATGAAACTGACGATTATATTAAACGTATAATCGGAGTTCCAGGAGACACTATAGAATACAGAAATGATGTACTATATGTGAATGGTCAGAAAGTTGAAGAGCCATACTTAGCTCAAAAAATTAAAGAAGCTAAAGCTTCTGGAACTGCACCATTCACACCAGATTTTAATATTGAATTTTTAAGTAGTACAAAATCTAAAACTGTTCCTGAAGGTACGTACTTCGTATTAGGGGATAACAGACAACACAGTACAGATAGCCGTGTATTTGGATTTGTTAAGAAAGAAGCAATGATTGGGAAAGTAAGCTTAAGATACTATCCATTTAGTTCATTCAAATTCTTTTAATAAATACTAGAAAGAAAAATTTAATATATCGAATTATTTTAGTTGCTAAAAATTTAGCGTTATGCTAGAATAATATACGGGCACTCTTAAAGAGTGATTTAAGAAACCACCCCCTGCGATAATTTCGTAGGGGGTTTATTATTTTTAATAGAAGGAGAACACAATGACAAAGTATATTTTTGTAACAGGTGGAGTAGTATCATCATTAGGAAAAGGTATTGTAGCGGCATCAGTAGGTCGTGTATTAAAAAATAGAGGATTAAAAGTAACATTACAAAAATTTGATCCATATTTAAACGTTGACCCAGGAACAATGAGTCCATATCAGCATGGAGAAGTTTTTGTTACAGAAGATGGAGCTGAGACTGACTTAGACTTAGGGCACTATGAAAGATTTATCGATGTTAACTTAGGTCAATATTCTAACGTAACTGCGGGACGTGTTTATTCTTCAATTATTGAAAAAGAACGTCGTGGAGATTATTTAGGAGGAACAGTTCAAGTAATTCCTCACGTAACAAATGAAATCAAATCACGAGTATTACTAGCAGGGGAATCTAGTGATGCTGATGTTGTTATTACAGAAATCGGTGGAACAACAGGAGATATCGAATCTTTACCATTTTTAGAAGCAATCCGTCAAATCCGTAGTGATTTAGGACGTGAAAATGTATGTTTTATTCACTGTACATTATTACCGTACATTAAAGCTGCAGGAGAGATGAAAACTAAACCAACACAACAATCTGTTAAAGAATTACGTGGTTTAGGTATTCAACCAGATATTATTGTAGTTAGAAACGAACTTGCTCTAAATGACGAGTTACGTGCGAAGATTTCATTATTCTGTGATATTCCGAAACAAAATGTTATTGAAAGTCGTGACGTAAGTAACTTATATCAATTACCAGTAAATCTTAAAGCTCAAAAAATCGACGATATTGTCTTAAAACACTTCGGATTAACTGCACCAGAAGCAGATATGACTGAATGGTTAGCGTTAGTTGATAGAGTAGATAACTTAAAAGAAGATGTGAGAATCGCATTAGTAGGTAAATATGTAGAACTTCACGATGCTTACATCTCAGTTGTAGAATCTCTAAAACATGCAGGATATAAACATAATGCTAAGGTGAAAATTGATTGGATTCAATCTGAAGATATTACAGAAGAAAATGTTCATGAGTATCTTAAAGATGCAGATGGAATCCTTGTACCAGGTGGATTTGGTGATCGTGGAGTTGAAGGTAAAATTACTACTATTAAATACGCACGTGAAAACAAAGTTCCGTTCTTCGGTATTTGTTTAGGTATGCAACTTGCTGCTGTTGAGTTTGCACGTAACGTGTGTGGCTTAACTGGAGCACATTCTTCAGAATTAGATCCAAACACACCATACCCAATTATTAACTTACTACCTGACCAAGAAAATGTTGTAGAAATGGGAGGAACTTTACGTTTAGGAAGCTACCCATGTACATTGACAGAAGGATCTGTAGCTCACAAAGAATATGGAGAAATCAATATTACTGAGCGTCACCGTCACAGATATGAATTCAATAACTTCTATCGTGATCGTTTAACTCAAAAAGGAATGGTATTATCAGGAGTTAGTCCAGATGATAAGTTAGTTGAAATCGTGGAAATTCCTGAACATCCATGGTTTGTAGCTGGTCAATTTCACCCAGAATTTAAATCTCGTCCAGAAAAAGCACACCCATTATTCGCTGGATTCATTAAAGCAAGTTTAGAAAATAACAGATAAGAATTTCTATTATAAATTATGAAATTATTAGATTTAATAACTGACCTTGAAGAAAATAGTAATGAACTTCTTGCAGAATCAATGTCAAAGTATATGCAAGATAAGTTTAGATTTTTAGGTGTACGTGGTGCAACTAGAACAGAAATTTATAAAAAATATTTTCCAGATGCAAGAAAGACTAAAACCATTGATTGGGATTTTGTTGAAAATTGCTGGAATAAAGAAGAAAGGGAATTTCAATATGTAGTTGTTTATTATTTAAAGGCCATGCAGAAATTCTTAAAAAGAGAAGATATTTCAAGATTAAAATATCTAATAGTGACAAAATCATGGTGGGACACTGTTGATTTACTTGCTAAGGTTGTAGGTAGTTTGGTTATTCGTATCGAAGGTTATGATCAAATAATGCTAGAGTGGAGTAAGGATAGTAATATTTGGTTAAAACGAGTAGCTATTTTGTACCAATTGTCACTTAAAGAAAAAGTAGATAAACAAGTTTTAGAAAGAATTTTAGTAAACAACCTAGGTGATAGTGAATTTTTTATTAATAAAGCTATAGGTTGGGCACTTCGAGATTATTCAAAATTTAATCCAGAGTGGGTTAGAGAGTTTATAGAAAAAAATAAAAATGGTATGGCTAACCTAAGTATAAGAGAGGCTAGCAAGTATCTAGATAAGTAAGAGAAAAGAGTGGTTTTTAATCGCTCTTTTTCTATTTTTAAGGTGAAAAATTTAAATAATAACTAATATTTAGTGGAATCGATAGTACATTTGTTCTGATTATCATATATAATGAACTAAGATATTACGATTATCACAAAGAAGTTAATGATTTCTCTTTTTTCATTATTAAGAAAATGTTATACTATTAATAAAAGATAAATTTGGAAGTGACTCGAAAATCATGATTTAGTAGAAACAAGATTTTGTCGAGTTACCTCGGTAAAATACTGAAATAAATATGAAGGATTTGGAAAAATGAAGAGAATGATTACAAGTTTTCTTATAGTGACTCTTTCTATTGTGCTATTGATAATACTTCCCTTTGTTTTAAAAACTCAACAAGAGGAGTATATTGATTTTTCAGAAGTTACAGAAACTGTTGATAATAGTGCTAAGGATGATGAAACTTTAAGAATTGGATTGATATCCGTAACTGGCGATAATAAGAGCTATATCTTGGAGAAAGAACTGGCTAATTATATCGGTGAAAAGTTGAACAAAAAAGTGAAGCTAATACAGAAAAAAAGTTATAGAGATATAAATGTATTATTAAAAAATAACAAGATAGATGTAGCATTCTTATCGACAGGGGCATATTCGCTATATGAAGATAAAGAGTCATTAGAACTTTTAGCTAGACCTAATAGGGGAAAAACATACTATCATCCTATAGTTATTGCGAAAAAGGATTCTAATATAAATACTATCGATGATTTAAAGAGCAAGAGTTTTGCTTTTGTTGATACTTATAGTTATTCTGGATATTTAGCGATGAATGATTATTTGAAAAAAAATGGTATGTCTGTGAATAAGTTTTTCAGTAATAGTTATTTTACTCATAGTCATGAAGAATCGATAAATCAAGTAGCAAATGGAACTGTTAAAGCTGCAATTGTTGATGACTGGGCATTACAGTATCTTTATAATAATTTTCCAGATACAGCACTTAATATAAAAATAGTAAAAACATTCCCTGAAGTAGCAACAGGACCAGTAGTAACTCACAAAAACTATGAAGAAAAAGATAAGCTTAAACAAATATTATTATCTATTGAAAAAGATAGTTCTATAAAGAATACATTATCACAGCTTCAAATAGAAAAGTATGAAGAAACAAAGGCTAGCGATTATCCTAATTTAATAAGTGAGGATTAATATATGGCAAAATTAAAGATAAAAAATAAAATTATTATATTTTTCGTTGTAATTTATACTATATATTTAGGTGTAATATTAGCCTATACGTATGTTAATAATAAAGATATTTTGGAAAGTGCACTTAAAGATAGAATTACACAGACTTACTATCAATTGTCAGGAAATATTTCAGAAAATATAAAAACAGAAAACACGTATGAAATACATCAAAAAATACATAGTGCTTCATTGAATAGCGAAGTTGCGTATATTATTGTCTATGATAATGAAAAAAATATATTAGGTAAGACGTTGAAAGAAGTTCCCCAAAAGATTGCCACTTTTAACGATGAACAGATAAATAATTTTAAAAAATATAGAAGTTCAAGAGGAGAATTATTAGAGTATATTTCTCCTATAGATGATGTTAATATAGGGTATGTAAGAGTTGGATTTTACACAAAAAATATTTATATGAAGACGTATAGTCAGTTTTTAAGAATATTGATTTTGAATATGATAGTATTTGTGATGCTATTAGTTATCGCATATTATGTTTCAAAATTAATAGAAAGACCTGTTCAAGATTTAACTTCTGTGACTGATGAGATTATTCGTGAAGGTGATTATAGAACAAAAATAGAGAAAGAAAATTATAGTCGCGATTTCCATGTTCTTGTCAGTTCCATAAACGAAATGGTTGAAAATAATAAAAAGAATAAGAAACTAAATAACTACCTATTAAATAAAATATTTAGAATTCAGGAAGAAGAGAAAAAGATGCTTTCGAGAGAACTTCATGATGAAGTTAGCCAATCTTTAGCTAGTTTACTATTTCTTATAAGTAATTTAGTTGATAAAGAAAGTGACCAGAAGAAAAAAGAACGTTTATTATTAATCCAGTCAGAAATAGAAAATAGTTTAAGTAACATTAGAAATATAGCTGTTAATTTGCGACCGCCTAGTTCAGAGCTGAGTTTAGGTGAAGTAATATGTAAATATATAGAAGATTATAAAAATTTATATGGTATAGATGTTGATTTTTATACAAATTATGAAGGTGGTAAAAACAATAATTTTGATATTACTCTTTATCGTATTGTTCAAGAATCTTTATCTAACATAAAACGCCATTCAGGAGCTTCGGAAGTACAAATAAAATTATATGAAAATACAGACTATATAATACTTACTATTGCAGATAATGGAGTAGGATTAACAAAAGAACGTGTAGAACTAGCAAAAGAACAAGGGCGTTTAGGAATTTATGGTATTCAAGAAAGGATTTTTGATTTTTCTGGAGAATTTAAACTATTAAAAAATGATAAGTATTCTACGATATTAATGTGTAGATTTAAAACGGAAATGATAACTGAGGAGCAGGCTAATGAAGATATTATTAATTGATGATCATAAATTGATAAAATTAGGAATTAAAGTCCTTTTAGAAGATAACGAAGAATTTAGTGTTATTGGTGATTGTGCAAGTAAAAAAGAATTTTTAGAAAAAATTAGCAATGACTCTTACGATCTTTTTATATGCGATATTTCGTTACCTGATGGAAGTGGCTACGATATATTAGAAATAATAAAAGAAAAAAAATTAAAAACGAAAGTAATTATTTTAAGTATGCATGAAGATAAATCTTACATGAAGAAAGCATTTAAATTAGGAGCTTCAGGTTATGTAACGAAGAGCACAGCACATGAGGAGATTCTTCAAGCTATAGATAAAGTTATGTTTAAAAATGATATATACCTAAATGAAAAATATGCTACAATTTTTTATGAATTATTTAAAGAAGATAAAGAGATAGAACTCAGTGATCGAGAAAAAGAAGTGGGGAGATACATTGTTGAAGGATATACACTTACTGATATCGGAGAAAAGTTGTTCTTAAGTGTAAAGACAGTAGATACATATAAAAAACGTTTGATGGAAAAAACTAATACGAAAAAAAGAAGTGAACTAGTAGAATATTTGAAGTCGAATTTAATATTATAGTAAACACAAAGAAAAATACGGATGATTGTAGAAATCAGTCGTATTTTTCTTTATAAAAAAACATCTCTATCAATTTAAGGAGGATCAATGATCTTAGTTGATAGAGATGTTTTATTTCATTAGTTTTCTAATTGTTTAGATGTTTTCTTGAATAATGTTAATGCGATGAATACGAATGCTAATACACAAGAAACGATTAATGCGTAGAAACCTCCGTCCCATCCGAACACGTCAACAAGTTTACCCATTACATAACCAGCACTTGCTGATCCAAGTAGGTAACCGAATAGTCCAGTAAGACCAGTAGCTGTACCTGTAGCAACACGTGGAACTAAGTCCGCTGCTTGAAGACCGATCATCATAACAGGTCCGTAGATTAAGAATCCGATAGCTACTAGACAGATGTTGTCGATAAGTGGGTTACCTGGAGGGTTTTTCCAGTAAATGAATACTGCAACAAGTACTCCAGTTAAGAATAATAACATTGGAGGAGCACGGTGTCCTTTGAACACTTTGTCACTTAAGTAACCACTAGCTAACATACCGAAGATACCAGCATATTCATATAAGAAGTAAGCCCAGCTTTGTTTATCAACAGAGAAGTGTTTTACTTCTTTTAAGTATGTAGGAGCCCAGTCGATGATTCCATAACGTACAAAGTATACGAATACGTTAGCAACTGCGATAGCCCATAGGAATTTGTTGTTAATAATGTATTTAAAGAAGATATCTTTTGCTGATAATGTGTGAGCAGATTCAACTTTTTCTACAATTTTTTCACCTTTCCATTCATCTACAGGTGGTAAACCTTCAGATTCTGGAGTATCTTTCATTAGGTAGAACATGATAATTGCTAAGATAATAGCAATAGTCGCTGGTAAGTAGAATAATGATTGCCAAGCACCAAAAACAGAAAGTCCTACAAGTGCAAGAGGTCCGATTAATCCACCACCAAGGTTGTGAGAAACATTCCACCAACTCCACCAAGCACCACGCTCAGAAGCTGAGAACCAGTTAGTCATTGTTTTAGCACCAGGTGGGTACCCCATACCTTGGAACCATCCGTTAAGTGCTGATAAGAAAATCATTAATGTTAATGAAGATAGCACTGCAGGAACAAGACCAAAAATTAAGCTGACAGCAGCAGAAGCAACTAAACCAATAGTAATAAAGTACTTAGGATTACTTCTGTCTGATACGTTACCCATGATGAATTTACTGAAACCATAAGCTAATGATAGAGCAAGTGAAACTTTCCCTAAGTCAGCTTTAGAGTAACCGTATTGGTCAATTAAATAAGGGATAGCAAGTGAGAAGTTTTTTCTAATTAGATAGTACGCTGCGTATCCAATGAATACTCCTGAGAATACTTGCCATCGAAGTTTTTTATATTCAGCATCTGTACGAGCACTGTCGATTCTCGGTTTAGGCGCTGAAGCTTTTAAAAATGAGAACATTTAAAATTCCTCCTTAACTTCAATTATGTATAATATTAAATTTAAATTAAAATAGTTTTCAGTGTTATAAAATTTTTTATCGAAAGTTTGTATAACAATCTTAAATTTCAAACTGCTTATTTATTTAAACTATTTAACTTATAAAACCATTATATACAACTGGAAAACGTTTGTAAATGATAATGCATGAAGTTTTTTTCTTTTAGAAAATACCTTACATTTAAAGTAGGAAAAATTCCTACAAATAAATATAGTTGACAAGTCAATTATATTGTAGTAAATTATCCATAGTTAAATGATTGACAAGTCAATTGATAAAGGAGAAAAATATGAATGTAAAAGAATATGTAAAATTATTGCATGACATAAAAATATTAGAAAGAAAAGTTGCGGATATATTTGAAAAGAAATTTGGAATTAGTTTAACCAGATTCCAAATAATTAAATATTTGTATGAAGTTGATGTTGCAACACCTAAGAAAATAGCACAAATATTAGAAATAGATGCTGCAGCTATAACAAGGCATTTAAAAAAATTAGAGGAGGGAGGATATGTAAGAAAAAAACGTAATGAAGATAATAACAGAGAAGTGTTAGTTGAGATTACAGAATTTTCTAAGAGTAAGATAGATCAGTGCGTCAAAGAAACTGATATTAGAACGTTAATTGATGAGGAATTTACCGATGATGATTTTAAGCAGTTGAAAATTCTTCTTAATAAATTTAATAATAATTTAAAATAAAAGAGGTATAAAGAATGAGTATAGTAACAACAATTTTAACAGTATTAGTAGCACTATTATTTTTCTATATTATGTATTTAGAAACTTTTACTACAGATTCTGATAGTACAAGTAGAGTATTTAATATTGAAAAAGAGGAATTACAAAGACCTAATCTGAATACATTATTTAAAAATCAAGGTGTATATAACGGATTAATAGGAGTAGGACTTCTTTATGGAACATTTTTATCAAAAAATCCTAAAGAAATTGTAGGAATGTTATTAATTTATATTATTCTTGTTGCAATTTACGGTGGTTTAACTAGTGATAAAAAAATTATTCTAAAGCAAGGTGGTTTACCAATCTTGGCTTTAATTTCATTATTATTCTAAGGAGGAATTAAAATGGGGAATACTGCAGTAATAATAGGTGCAACGGGTGCCGTAGGTAAAGAAATTTTAAAAGAAATATTAGACGGTGATTTCTACGAGAGGATTTATGTTCTTGGAAGAAATTCTATATTACGATTACCAGAAGATGGTAGATTAACTAAGATAGTTATAGACTTTGAAAATATGAGATTCGATACAAGTATTCTAGATGATGTAGATGTCTTTGCAGCTCTTGGAACAACAATAAAAATCGCAGGTTCAAAAGAAAATCAAAGAAAGATTGACGTTGACTATACTGTGAATTTCGCTAAGCTTTGTGAAGGGAAGGTAAGAAGTTTTAACGTTGTTTCAGCAATAGGTGCTAATAGCAAGTCGAAAAACTTCTATAATTCACTAAAAGGTGAACTAGAGGATAAATTAAAGGAAATGAATCTTGGTATTTTAAGAATTTTTCAACCTTCACTCCTTATAAGCAGGCGCGATGATAATAGGTTTTTAGAGGAAATATTTATGAAGGTAGCGCCGTTTTTTCAATTTGTATTAAAAGGGAAGACTAAAAAATATAGTCCAATAGAGGCTAGTTTATTAGGAAAAGTAATAGTTCGCTTTGCAACTGAAAACAAAGAAAAAGGGACATATACTTATAATGATTTTTAATAGGAATTAAACTAAATTATCTAGAAATAATCGATAGTAATTATCAATTATTTCTAGATTTTGTTTTTTATTTATTGTACAATATAAATATAACATATATTAAGGAGTGATATTATGAAGAAGGAAATGGGGCATAAATTTTTAAAAAATTTAGGTAAAACTAGATTAAGACCCGGAGGAATCAAAGGTAGCAATTTTTTATTTGCTCACATAGAGTTTAAAAAAGGTGATAGGATTCTAGAAGTTGCTTGTAATAGGGGTGTAAATCTTCTTGCCTTGGCTAAACAATATCCAAAAACTACTTTCATAGGAATAGATGTGGATAAAGTAGCAATATTAGAAGCACAACTTGAGGCGATGAAAAATAATCTTAATAATATTGAATTTATTAGAGCTGATGCCTTCCATTTAGAATTTCCGGAAAATAGTTTTGATTATATTATTAATGAAGCGATGTTAACTATGTTTAGTAATAAAAGTAAGACTAAGGTACTAAGTGAGTATTATAGGGTATTGAAACCAGGTGGATTACTATTAACTCATGATATCTTATTGCTGAACAATTACGAGAAAACAAAAAAACAATTATCTGATGCGATTAATGTAAATGTATCACCATTATCTAAAGAGGAATGGTTATCGTTATTTGAAGAAGCAGAATTTAAAACGGTCAATTATATGCATGACAAACTGACACTACTTACAGTATCGGGACTATTGGCAGATGAAGGGGTAATAAATTCACTAAGAATAATTAAGAATGGTTTTAAAAAAGATAATAGAAAGCAATTTATTAAAATGGGAACAACTTTTAAAAAATTAGAAAAAGATATGAATTTTATTTGTTTTGTTAATAAAAAAGTTTTATAATAAGAGTATGAAAACGTTTATATAAGAAATAGATATAAAATTATAATCAAGGAGAATTAGTATGAGTGTAGGAATAATTTTTGAAGAAGCGGGATTGTTAAAAAAACATGACAGATTTAAATTAGTAAAAAAAGTAGGTAAACAAGGTGAACTAATAGCGAAACATAACCATCCAGAAGCCTTGGTAGTATTTACTTGTGTTAAAGGAGAAGTTAAGGTGTACTTAAATGATGATGAAGTGCATATTGTAGAGCCAGGTAAAGTTCTTCATTTTGATGGAGATAATTATATTAATGCTGAATTTTTACAAGATGGAGAAGTATTTGTAACTTTAATTCATAAATAATTTCTAAAATTATCATGAGGTATTTGATAGATAAAATTGCATAAAATTAGAGTCTTCCAATTGTTTTTATAGCAATCTAAATTATTATTTTAAGGGAGGATATATTATGTTAAATCAAGTAATATTAATAGGAAGACTAGTTAAAAAACCAGAATTAAAAGAAAGTGATAAGAAAGTAAACTATATTAAAGCTACATTAGCTGTCCAATCTGATTTTAAAAATAAGGATGGAAATTATGATACAGAATTTTTTGAATTTACTACTTTTGGAAAAACTGCAGAAAATACTGCTAAATATTGTGAAAAAGGCAGCTTGCTTAATATAGTAGGAAGTTTGAATAACAATATTTACACAGATAAAAATGGAGTAAAACATTATCAAATATCTATAATTGCTAATAAAGTTTCTTTTCTAAGCAAAGGAACGAAAAAAGAAGAACAAGAGTCAGAAGACGTATTTGTCTTAGGTCAATAAAAATAAATACTAATTTAGATTGCATAAATCTCTAACATAGGTTAAACTATGTTAGAGATTTATTTTTATAGTTGTATTTGGGAGTGACTCAAAAATCGTGATTTCTAAGAAATCGATTTTGTCGAGTCACCCCCGCAAAGTTTATTAGATATCTAAAAAGCTTTTACAAAGCGAATTTAGATATCAATAAACCACTGCGTCTATGAATTCTCATATGAACTTTGTTAAATTTTAGGACTTTTGGATCAGCCCCAAAAGTCATTAACAGAAAGGAAGCGGTATTATGGAAGAAATCAAAGTGAAATATTTTAAAGAAGGAAAATTGATGACAATACCAAAAAAAGAGAAGAATAAGATACCTGTGCTTCAAATAGTTTTAGAGATGTTAAAGGAAAAATCACTAGAGTTTACTGAGAAAGAATTAAATGAAGCAATTAAGGAGATTTATCCGGATTATTCACTAATTAGAAGATATCTTGTTGATTATAAGTTCTTAGAAAGAGATAATTATGGAAAAATGTATAAGATAGTAGGGGGAAAAGATGAATAATACCAAATTTTATTATTTGTATAGTATTTTATCTACAACAGCACTATCATTCTTTAATCCGATTTTGTATATTTATCTGTTGTCAAAAGATTTCTCTTTTACTGAAGTTGGGTTATATTTATCGATTTTTTGGTTGGTTTCATTTATGACTGAGCTTCCATGTGGAGCAATCACCGATAATATCGGAGCAAAAAATAGTATTCTTCTAAGTGTAATTTTTAGGGTTGTTGGATTAATATTGTTGCTTAGCAATAGTTTAATATTATTATACATATCTGCAATATTATCTGCCATTGCAGAATCATTTCAATCTGGAACTTTAACAAGTTGGTTGGTCAATGTAAACAATAAAAATAATGAAGAAATAGATATAGATAAAGTTCTTTCTAGAAGTTCACTATATTCACTATTTTTCTCAGCGGTAATAGGATTTATAAGTGCAAAGTACGTGTATGTATATTATAAAAGTTTGTCGATAATATTGAGTATGTCAATTTTTATTATTTCGTTTTTATTTACATATTTATTTATGAAAAAATTAGAACAGACACAAAAAATATCTATTGAGAATTTAAAAGGTTCAATAGTTACGGTGAAAAATTCGTTAAAAGAAACACTTTATGTAAAAAGTAGTGTATTTCTTATGATACTGTTTGTTATTCCTTCTATTTTAGATCTTGGACCATCAAATCAGTGGCAAGCTGTATTTGAAAAGTTAGACGCCGATATTATTGGGTATATTTGGGTTGGTATATCGGTTAGTGGAATGTTAGGAAGTGTTATATACGAGAAACTATCAGATAAATTATCGAAGCTAAGAATTTTATATTTATTTGTAGTAGTAAATATTGGAATGCTATTAATGTTTATTTTTATTCAAAATGTATATGCTAAGTTTGCACTATTTATGATGTACATTGTATTTTTCACTTTAATGGGCATACAGGTTAATGTATTTATGCATAAATATTTGGTAAAAAGTGATGAAAATAGGACTACTACAGTTTCTATATTTTATACTTTTGAATCTATCATTGTAGCAATATTATTGTCTGTAAATGGAGTGCTAACTGATAAAATAGGAATAGAAAATACGTGGTTAGCATTTATGGCACTGGTAGGAGTAATAATTTTATTATTTATGTTTGTCAAACTGAAAAAGAGAAGAATTAAATAGTTAAACAATTAATTTAACGATGGGGATAGTCTAAGAATCCTAAATTAAAAAAATTTTTATATGAGAATTAATAGCCGAAGTAGGTTATTGATATCTAATACACTTTGCAGGGATGATTCTATAAAATCGATTTTTTCAAAATCACGATTTTTGAGTCATTCCTTTTTTTTGTAAAGGCAAACAATTTATATTGCTTATTAATTAAATTAATAGTAAAATAATTAGTATAAACTTATATACAAGGAGTTCATATTGTGAAAAAATACAAATTATCAATATTATTAGCAAGTGCAGTATTAGGAGGAGTAGGTGCTACTTACTTATCTGCAGAAGTGAATGAAGTTTCTGCAGCTGAGGTTAAAACAGAAGTAGTGACGCCTGCTACTACAACAGATAAAAATGAAGGTACACCGGCTGGAGCAACTGCATCAGCAGCGCAAGTAACAGCACCTAAAGAAGTAAAAAATATAGGTGAAGTGCAAGGAGAAAGTCACGAGAGTCCTTTAGTTGGTAAAGAAGTAGTTATAAACAATGTTGTTGTAACTAAAACTGATAAAACAGGATTCTATGTTCAAGATAAAGTTTCTGATAATAATCCAAGAACATCTGATGCAATCTATGTTGCTTCAAAAGATAAAGTAGAATCAGGTGATTTATTAAAAGTTCAAGGAACTGTTAAAGAAGGTTATATGGAAGAATACTCTGTAAAACCAGGTCAAACTTTTAAAAAGCCTGCAGGTAGTTTAACAGTTACTCAAATCATCAACGCAACTATAACAAAATTAGGAAAAGCAGAATTACCAAAAGCATTAAACATTTCTGAGAAAATGCCAAAAGATGTAGTGGATAATACACCAACTAAATATAATCCAGAAACTGAAGCATTAGACTACTGGGAAAGTCTAGAGGGGATGCGTGTAGAAGTAACTAAACCAAAAGTTACTGGTCCACAATATAAAGGTGATATTTATGTATTACCAGGAGACTACAAAGGTCAAAAACTTAATAACATCGGTGGGGTGAATCTTCGTCCAGGTGTACAAAATACAGAAGTCTTACCAATAACTGTTGGAAATACATTTGTAGCTAAGGCGAAAGACTACTTTAATGACAATATCTCAGGAGTAGTTACTTATAAAAATAAAACGTATAAAATCGATCCATCTAGTGTACCAGTAATTCAAGATGGTGGATTAAAACGTGAAGTTTCAAAAATCTATCCTTCAGAAGATAAATTAACTATAGCTTCATACAACATTGAAAACTTCTCAGCTAACAATAATGGTCACGATGAAACACCAGAAGAAAAAGTTGATAAGATTGCTAATTCATTTATCAAGGAAGTTCACAGTCCTGATATTATTACTCTAATCGAAGTTCAAGATAACAATGGTGGGGTTAATGATGGAACTGTTGATGGAGTTAAGAGTGGAGAAAAATTAGCTCAAAGAATTAAGAATCTTGGTGGACCAGATTATAAATATACAGAAATAGCTCCAGTTGATGGAAAAGATGGTGGTAAACCAGGTGCTAATATTAGGGTAGCTTACTTATATAATCCTAAGAGAGTAACACTAATCGGTAAAGAAAAAGGTGGAAGTGAAGAAGCGGCACGCTTTGTAAATGGACACCTTGAGAAAAACCCAGCGAGAATTGATCCAACAAGTGTTCACTTCGAGAAAGTTAGAAAATCATTAGCAGCTGAATTTGAATTTAAAGGTGAAAGAATAGTAGTAATTGCTAACCACTTAAAATCAAAATTAGGTGATGATGCAATTTATGGTTCTAATCAACCATCAGTAGAAAATACTAGACCAAAACGTATTGAAGAAGCAAAAATCCTAAATGCCTTCATTAAAGAAGGATTGCGTCAAAATCCTAACTTAAAATTTGTTCTTACTGGAGACTTCAATGACTTTGAATTCTCAGATAGTGTGAAAACAATCGTAGGAAATGAACTTGTTAACTTAATGGCTGAACATGAACAAGGAGATAGATATTCATACTTCTACCGTGGAAGCAATCAAAGTTTAGATAATATTTTAATTTCTAAAAATATCAAGGATAAGGTAGTGTTCTCTCCTGTGCATATTAATGCTTCATTTATGGAAGAGCACGGACGCGCTTCTGACCACGATCCTGTAGTTGTGCAAATCGACTTTAGTAAGAAATCAGAGTCAACTACTCCAACTCAACCAGGGACATCAGGTACTCAACCAGGCATTCCAGGCGCTGGAACACCAGCCGACAAACCTGCCGATAAACCAGGTACTCAATTAGCAACTCAATCTGTTACATTATCAGATGGTCTAACAGTTAAGGTTGACTACGTTGATACAAAATTTGAAGGTGCTAAATTTGTAGCTGAAGAAATTACAGGTGCTGAAGCTGACAGAGTTAAAGGATTAGTAAAAGACTTAAATCCTAACCTAGAAGTAGTGAAAACATTAGAACTTCACTTCGAAAAAGACGGTAAAGAACTAAAAGCAACAGGTGAAGAACGTATAGTTACTCTAGCTTTAGCAGCTGGCAAAGGTAGAACACTAGAAGTATATCATGTTGATGGTAATACATTAACAAAAGTTGATAGCGACTACTCAAATGAAGTACTTACATTCAGAACAAATCACTTCAGTACATTTACTATAGTCTCTGCGCCAAAATCTGCTGGAACAACTTCAGAACAAGCTCCAGCATCAAAAGCTGAGTCAAAAACTGAAAAAGTATTACCAAACACAGGTATGAACTCTTCTAGTACAGAAGTAGCAGGATTAGGATTGATTGCTTTAGCTGGACTTGCAGTTAGACGTAAACTTTCTAAATAATTAATTAACAAGTGAATAGGGAATATAGTTTATAAGTAAAAAATATACGTATTATGGGGCTGACCCAAAAGTCCTAAATTTTAACAAAGTGTATATGAGAACTCATAGAC